>JBKICP010000078.1:0-2930 GCA_046567085.1 Acidobacteriota bacterium | reverse complement strand
CTTTTTACGGCTGGTGACCTGCGAGGAGCGGGTTCCGGCGGAGAAGCGGGCGATGAATTCGTTGAGCTGGGCGATCTTTTTTTCGCGCTGGGCGTTTTCCGACTCGAGCCGCGAGCGGATCTGGGTCTTGGCCAGCACCATGTCGTCGTAGCCGCCGGTGTAGGTGATGATGGTCTGGTAATCGATGTCGGCGATGTGGGTGCAGATGCTGTTGAGGAAGTGGCGGTCGTGGGAGATGGTGATCAGCGTGCCCTCGAAGCGCAGCAGGAAATCCTGCAGCCAGTGGATGGAGTCGAGGTCGAGGTGGTTGGTGGGCTCGTCGAGCAGCAGCGCCTGGGGCTTGCCGAAAAGCGCCTGGGCCAGCAGCACGCGGACCTTCTGGCCGCCCTGCAGCTCGCTCATTTTGCGCTCGTGCAGCTCGTCGGGGATGTCGAGGCCCTGGAGGAGGATGGCGGCGTCGGACTCGGCGGTGTAGCCGTCCTCCTCGCCGACCACGCCTTCCAGTTCGGCCAGGCGCATGCCGTCGTCGTCGGTCAGCTCGGCCTTCTCGTAGATGCGGTCACGCTCGGCGAGAGCGGCCCACAGGCCCTTGTTGCCCATGATGACGGTGTCGATGACGCGGAAGGCGTCGAAGGCGAACTGGTCCTGACGGAGGACGGAGAGCTTTTTGGGCCGGACGACGTTTCCCTTCTGCGGGTCCAGATCGCCGGAGAGGATCTTCATAAAGGTGGATTTGCCGGCGCCGTTGGGGCCGGTGAGGCCGTAGCGCCGGCCGGGCGTAAAGGTCGTGGTGACCTCTTCGAAAAGGATTTTGGCGCCGTAGCGCATCGTAACGTTGCTGACAGAAATCATGAAACTCTCAGAAAATGGGGTTCTCTTCAAGAATATAGGATGGGGCTGGCCGCCCGGGGGAACGTGCTTCGCGCCGGTCGAATCTGACCGCCAGATCCTGACTGGCGAGGCCCGATTTTCCGCATCTCACTCGGGTTGGCTATACTTTCCAGTCCATGAAAATACTCGTTTGCATCAAACAGGTTCCACAGAAGGACGCGCCGCTGCGGCTGAATGAGCAGGGCACGTGGATCCGCGACGATGTGTCGTGGGAAACCAACGAACCGGATGCCTTTGCGCTGGAAGAGGCGCTGCGGCAGAAGGAGAAGCACGGCGGCGAGGTGGTGGCGATTACGGCCGGTCCGGCGCGGGCGCAGCAGGTGCTGCGGGAGGCGCTGGCCAAGGGCGCGGATCGGGCCATCCACCTGGAGGACGAGCGCTTTGCGCAGATGGACGCGGCCAACACGGCGCGGGCCATTGCGGCGGCGATCGGGCTGGAGGATGGCGGCGGGAATTTCGACCTGATCGTCACCGGGCTGCAGTCGGACGACTTCGGAGCGGCGCAGACGGGCGTGCTGCTGGCGGAGATTCTGGGCGTGCCGCATGCGACCATCATTATCGGCATTGAGAAGACCGATGGCGGCCTGAAGCTGAAGCGCGAGCTGGAGGCGGGGAATTATCAGCACATCGAGATGCCGATGCCGGCGGTGCTGACCATCCAGAGCGGGATCAACAAGCTGCGCTACGCCACGCTGATCGGCATTAAACAGGCCAAAATGAAGCCGCTGAAGAAGCTGGCCTGGGCCGACGTGGAGGCGAAACTGAGCCCGCATATGCAGCGCATCGAGCGGCTGTACGTGCCGGAGAGCCGCAAGCAGACGAAGCGGATCGAAGGCCCGGCGGGCGAGGCGGCGAAGCAGGTGGTGGAGTATCTGAAGAACGAGGCGCGGGCGCTCTAGCGGACGCCGCGTGTTTGCGGCCGGGCGCGGAATTGCAGCGCGGGCGGCGTGGGTCTCTTTACGGCAGGAAGATCAGGACAAGACGATGGCGGACACAATTCTGGTAGTGGCGGAGCAGCGCGAGGGGAAGCTGAACCGCGTCTCCTTTGAGACGATTGCGGCGGGGCAGGCGATCGGGCGCGAGACGGGCTGGGCGGTGGAAGTGGTGCTGCCGGGCGCGGGCCAGGCGGCCGGAGAGCTGGCGAAGAAGGCGGTGGCGAGGGTGACGGCGCTGGAAGGCGAGTCGCTCAGGGCGTACACGTCGGACGCATATGTGGCGGCGCTGAAAGCGTTCATCGCCGAACGGCAGCCGAAGCTGGTGCTCTTTCCGCACACGTATCAGGTGCGGGATTTTGCGCCGCGGCTGGCGCTGGCGCTGGAACGCACGCTGATTGCGGACTGTACCGGTTACAAATACGAGGGCGGAAAGCTGCTGTTTACGCGGCAGATGTTCCAGGGGAAGTTCGCGGCGGACGTTTCCTTTGGCGGCGACGCACCGTGGATGGCGACGATGCAGACGGGGGCCTTCCGCGGCGACGCGGCGGCGGACGGAACCGCTCCGGTGGAAACGGTGGCGGCGGAGGAGAGCGCGCCGCGGGTGACGCCGCACGAGGTCTTCCAGGAGGCGAAGCAGACGGTGGACCTGTCGCAGGCGGAGACGATTGTCGCCGTCGGACGCGGCATTAAGGAGCAGAAGAATCTGGCGCTGGCCGAGGAACTGGCGAAGGCGCTGGGCGGCGAAGTGGCGGCCTCGCGCCCGATCTGCGACAACGGCTGGCTGCCGCTGGACCGGCAGATTGGGTCGTCGGGGCAGACGGTGGCGCCGAAGTTGTATTTGGCGCTGGGGGTGAGCGGAGCCATTCAGCACATCGTGGGCATGAAAGGCTCGCGCACGATTGTGGCGGTGAACAAGGATCCGGAAGCGCCGATTTTCGAGATTGCCGACGTGGCCGTGGTGGGGGATCTGTTCCAGGTGGTTCCGGCGCTGACCGAGGAGATTAAGAAGGCGAAGGCGTAAAATGAAGCAGTTGTGATCTGTAGTCAGACAGGGGCTAAGTTTGACTCGCGCTGAACTTCAGGACCTTACGGTTCTTCGACTTG
>JBKICP010000077.1:0-11320 GCA_046567085.1 Acidobacteriota bacterium | reverse complement strand
CTCTCCTGGGGAGATCTCATCATCCTCGCCGGCAACGTCGCCCTCGAATCCATGGGCTTCAAGACCTTCGGCTTCGGCGGCGGCCGCGTCGACATCTGGGAGCCGGAAGAGGACGTCGATTGGGGGCCGGAGAGCACCTGGCTCGGCGACCAGCGCTACAGCGGCGACCGTGATCTGGCCAACCCGCTCGCAGCCGTCCAGATGGGTCTCATCTACGTCAATCCTGAAGGTCCCAACGGCAACCCTGACCCCGTCGCAGCCGCGCGCGATATCCGCGAGACCTTCGCCCGCATGGCCATGAACGACGAAGAAACCGTCGCCCTCATCGCCGGCGGCCACACCTTCGGCAAAACTCACGGCGCAGGTCCTGCCAGCCACGTCGGTCCAGAGCCTGAGGCCGCGCCCGTCGAGGAGATGGGACTCGGTTGGAACAGCAGCTTCGGCACCGGCAAGGGCGGCGACGCCATCGGCAGCGGCCTTGAGGTCGTCTGGACCACCACGCCAACCAAGTGGAGCAACAACTTCTTCTGGAACCTCTTCGGCTACGAGTGGGAACTGACCAAAAGCCCCGCTGGCGCGCACCAGTGGAAGCCCAAAGGAGATGCCGGTGCCGGCCTCATTCCCGATGCTTACGACGCCAATAAACGGCATGCTCCCGCCATGCTGACCACCGACCTCTCTTTGCGCTTCGATCCGGCCTACGAAAAGATCTCGCGACGCTTCCTGGATCATCCCGATGAGTTTGCCGATGCCTTCGCGCGCGCATGGTTCAAGCTCACCCACCGCGACATGGGCCCCATCGCCCGCTATCTGGGCCCGCTCGTCCCCAAGGAAGTCCTGATCTGGCAGGACCCCGTCCCCGCTGTCGACCACAAGCTCGTCGACGACAAGGATGTCGAGTCGCTCAAGGCCAAGGTGCTGGCCTCAGGCCTGTCTATCTCCCAGCTCGTCACCGCCGCCTGGTCTTCGGCCTCCACCTTCCGCGGAAGCGACAAGCGCGGCGGCGCCAACGGCGCGCGCATCCGGCTCGCACCGCAAAAGGACTGGGAGGTCAATCAGCCGGCTGAACTGGCCAAGGTGCTGTCGAAGCTCGAAGCCATCCAGAAGGAGTTCAACAGCGCGCAGTCCGGCGGCAAGAAAATCTCCCTCGCTGACCTCATCGTCCTCGCCGGTGGCGCGGCCATCGAGGCTGCTGCAAAGAAGGCCGGTCACGACGTGAAGGTCCCCTTCGCTCCGGGCCGCATGGATGCCTCGCAGGACCAGACTGACGTGGCATCATTTGCCCTTCTCGAACCCGTGGCAGACGGTTTCCGCAACTATGTCTGCAAGGGGCTTGAGGGCTCTGCCGCCAACCTTCTGCTCGATAAGGCGCAGCTGCTCACCCTCACAGCTCCTGAGATGACTGTCCTCATCGGGGGACTCCGCGCCCTCGGCGCAAACTCCGGCCAGTCTCAACACGGCGTCTTCACCAAGCGTCCCGGCGCCCTCACCAACGACTTCTTTGTGAACCTGCTCGATATGGGCACAAAGTGGCACCCAGCCGATGGATCCGGAGTTCTGGAAGGGCGCGACCGCAAGACCGGCGACCTCAAGTGGACGGCCACCGTCGTCGACCTCTCCTTCGGTTCCAACTCCCAGCTCCGCGCCGTCGCAGAGGTGTACGCAAGCAACGACGCGCAGTCGGCCTTCGTGAACGATTTCGTGGCTGCCTGGACCAAGGTCATGAACCTCGACCGCTTCGACCTGCCCGCTCACGCGGTCTAGCTCGAGAAAGCGCAAAAGTTAACCAACTAACCCGCTGCTCATCCGTTCCCGATCGCGAAGCAAAGGCCATCAATGCCCGCGCCAATCGCCTCAGATGAACGGATGGGCAGCAGTCGTTTGCCCCTTGCACTCCGCGCCATCCCTCCATCTGCGACCTCCAAATCCAAAGAAAATTCGCCCAGGCAGCCATCCGCGTCCGATACTGGAACGCGAGTGATCCATACGGAGTACGTATCGTGAGAAAAGCTGCCGCCCTGTGTGCCGCGATCGCCGCAATCGCGCTGTCGAACAGTCCTGCCCTTCATTCCCAGTCAAGCCACAAATCGCCTGCATCCGGCACGCCCGCATATCTCAATCCACATCTGCCGGTCGATCAACGCGTCGCCGATCTGCTCTCCCGCATGACGCTTGAGGAGAAGGTGGGGCAGCTTGAAGCTCCCCTAGGTTGGGAGATGGTTCAGCACACTGGAGACACCGTCACGGTCAGCCCGCAGTTCAGGAAGATGATGGAAGGCCCCGAGCCCGGAACGCTCTACGGCCTGCTGCGTGCCGATCCCTGGACAAAGGTCACCCTCCAAACCGGGCTCTCGCCGCGTCAGGCAGCCGAAGCATCCAACGCCATTCAGCGATACGCAATTGCGCACTCGCGCCTGCATATCCCGCTCCTCCTCGCCGAGGAGTGCACCCACGGACACATGGCCATCGGAGCGACTACATTCCCCACTGCCATCGGTCAGGCCAGCACATGGGACCCGCCGCTCGTTGAAAAAATGGAGCAGGCCGTAGCCCAGGAAACCAGAGCATCCGGCGCAAACAACTGCTATGCCCCGCTGCTCAACCTCGGGCGTGAGCTGCGTTGGTCGCGTGTGGAAGAAACCTACGGTGAAGATCCCTATCTCATTGCGCGCATGACAGCCGCCAATGTCCGCGGGCTCCAGGGCGCGGGCCTCACCAGCCAGGACGCAGTCAGTACCACCCTCAAGACCTATCTCGGATATGGCGTGCCCGAAGGCGGTCACAACAGCGGACCGGTGTATGCCGGGCCACGCGAGATTCAGACCATATTTCTTCCTCCCTTCCGCGCCGGCATCGCCGCAGGAGCCTCCTCGGTCATGTCTTCGTACAACGCAATTGACTCGGTTCCGCTGGCAGCCGATCATCACCTGCTCACAGATGTCCTTCGCGGCCAGTTGCGCTTCAAAGGCTTTGTCGTCTCTGACCTGTATGCCATCGATGCGCTCGTTGGAACCTATCACCTCGCTGCCAATCCTCAACAGGCAGCAGCGCTGTCGCTGAACGCGGGCATCGACTCCGACCTCGGTGCGAAATCATTTCCTCATCTTGTCGATGACGTCAGGCAGGGCCGCGTCTCCCGCAGTGCAATCGATCAGGCCACAGCTAGAGTCCTTCGCGTCAAATTTCAGCTCGGGCTATTCGACTCACCCTATGCCGATCCAGCCCGCGCCGAGAAGGTCACCGACGACGAGGCGCATCGCGAGTTGGCAAGGCAGGTTGCGCGTGAGTCCATCGTCCTGCTCCGGAACGCCGGCGGCCTGCTCCCACTGAGCACCCACCTCAACTCCATCGCCGTCATCGGCCCCAACGCAGACAGCGTCTACAACCAGCTCGGCGACTACACCTCACCTCAACCCGAGACCAAAGTCGTCACAGTCTTGCAGGCCATCCGCGCTGCCGTAAGCCCATCCACTGTCGTCCGTTATGCAAAAGGCTCGAGCATTCGCGGAACATCTGAAGACGGTTTCAGTCAGGCGCTGCAAGCCGTCCGGCAGTCTCAGGTGGCTGTCGTTGTTCTGGGCGGATCAAGCGCGCGCGACTTCCGCACCTCCTACGCCGCCACCGGAGCCGCCAATCCGCGCATGGACGCCAACGGATCCGACATGGACTCCGGCGAAGGCTTCGACCGCGCCACGCTGGGCCTTGCCGGAGTTCAGCTCCAGCTCCTTCAGCAAATCGTCGCCACAGGCAAGCCGGTCGTTCTTGTTCTCATCGAGGGCCGGCCGCTTGAAATTTCGTGGGCCGCATCCCACGTCCCCGCAATAATCGATGCCTGGTATCCCGGCGAGGCCGGCGGTCCCGCCATCGCCGACGTGCTGTTCGGAGCCTACAATCCCGCCGGCCGCCTTCCCATCTCAGTTCCGCGCTCCGTCGGGCAGCTGCCCGTCAACTACGGCACTCCCCGGCCCGATTACATCGACATGAAGGGCTCGCCGCAGTTCGCCTTCGGCTTTGGTCTGAGCTACACCACCTTCTCGTACGCGAATCTCCGCGCCACCCTTCATCAAACGCCGGCCAGCCTCACCGCCGACGTCAGCGTCGACATCTCGAACACAGGAGCACGCGCCGGTGACGAGGTTGCGCAGCTCTATCTGCATCCCGTCACGTCCAGCGTAGTCACTCCTGCGAAGGCTCTGCGCGGCTTTCAGCGCGTCCATCTTGACCCCGGCCAGACCCGGACGGTGACCTTTCACCTCCAGCCCGAAGATATGGCCGTCTTCGATCAGCAGAACCAATGGGTCGTTGAACCCGGCGCCTATCAGGTGATGGTCGGCGGCGCGTCCGACAACATTCAGGGTTCCACGCAATTCGTTGTGACCCGCAGCAGCCTCATCCACTAACAAGCCGCCGTCTCCCTAATTCACCGTGACCGTGAATGTAGCGGTAGGTGCTGGCGTCACAGCAGGATTGCCGTTGCCAGTGACGGTGAAGGTGTATGCCCCGGGTGTCGTACCGGCGATCGTCGAGCCGCCGCTACTTCCCGAACTGCCGCCGCCTCCACAGGCGCTCAGGCCGCCAAACGCGACCAGCAGCACCAGCACACCCACCAGTGCGCGCCATCTTCTCCGTCGTTCGGGAATCCCTGCCAGGAACAGCACAGCCAGCAGCGCTCCGCCACCCGCGATGCCTCCGCTTCCTCCCGGCCGTTTGGGCCGCGCCAGCGCGCTCTGCGTGGCTGCCGTGGTGTTTACCTTTACCGTGGCCTTCGCGCTGGTGATCAGTGAGCTGATGTTTACAGCTGACCCACCGGAGCACGTCGGCAAATTCGACGCACCGCTTGGCGAAGACGTCAGCGCGCAACTCAGGCTCACAGTGCCGTTGTAGTCCGTTGCAGAACTGACTGTAATCGTCGCCGTCGTCGAACTGCCCGCAGTCACTGCGGCCGGAGTGGTTGCAGCAAGCTGATAGAGCGACTGCGTAACCGTGATATCGGCCGTGGCATTGCCCGCCAGATAGGTAGCATCTCCGTTGTAGCTCGCCGTCAGAGTGTACGTCCCGGGGCTGATCGTGTTCGCTCCAATCACAAAGAGCGCGCGCCCGTTGGAGAGCGTTTGGGTCCCGTTATAACCGGCGCCCGACAGGCTGATCGTTCCCGTCGGTGTTCCATCCGAACCAGTAATCACTGCCGTCACCGTCAGGGCCTGACCGGCGCCGAAGTTCGTTGACGAGGGGGTCAATGTGATCGTCGGTGCAACCGGCGTCCACGCATTCACAGTCACCGTCGTCGAATTGTTTGCCGTTGTATAGAACGCGTCCCCGCTGTACGTTGCGGTCAATGTGTCTGTACCTGTCGCAAGACGTCCTGCGGGAATAGTGATGTTGTACGTGCCGCTAATATCAACGTATGTAGTTAACGCGTAACCGCCGCCCGCCAGCGTGACTGATCCGGTCGGCGTTTTCCCCGCACCAGTTACGGTTCCCGAAACACTCAGCGCAGCATTGGTGTAGATGCTCGTTGCTGCTGGAGTCACCGACACAACCGGAGTGGTCTTCGACACGCTTACAGTGGTCGCACCGCTGGCAGGCAGATAGGTCGTATCGCCCTGGTAATTCACCGTCAGCGTGTCGGTTCCTGCCGCAAGCGTCCCGGCCGGCACGTTGAAGATAATGCTACCTCCGGTAAGTCCTCCTCCGAGTTGAGTAACCCCGTACAGCCCCGACAAGATCACTTCACCCGTAGGCGTCGCTCCCGATCCCGTAACCTTAACCGTGACCTGAAGCGCAGTCGCCGTATCCAGCGTGGTGAGCGAGGGAACCACGCTGATCGTCGGGGTAAGCGCGTTCACGGTCTCCGTCGCCGTTCCAGTGGCAGTGTTGTAGTCCCCGTCGCCGCTATAGCTGACGGTCAGTGTATCCGTTCCCTGATTCAACGAGTTTGCCGGAATGATAATCGCGCAGATTCCCGTGGTCAGCGTGCAACTGGAAGATGTGTAGCCGCCGCCTGAGAGCTGAACCGTACCCGTCGGAGCAGGACCGCCCCCCGACACCGTAATGGCCACGTTCACCGCGGTGTTCGCGCCCACCGTCGCAGGGTTTGGCTGCACTGTCACGGTCGGAGTAAGCTTCGCCACGGTCACATCCACCGTCCCGGTTGCCAAGGCATACACCGCGTCGCCGCTGTAGCTCACCGTGAGCGTAATCTTGCCCGGCGTCAGGCTGTCCGCGGGAATCGTAAACGAGTAGGTCCCACTCGAAAGGGTGCCCACAGTGGCCGTATACCCGCCGCCAACCAGTGACACCGTGCCCGTTGGAGTCGCGCCCGAACCGCCAACCGTCACATTCACCGTCAGGCTCTGATTGAGCAGGATGCTGGTCTGTCCCGCGGCAACCGTAACGGTCGGTTGCGCTGTGCCTGTGGTTGCAGTCCAGCTGTTGACCACATTCGCCACGTTCAGTGAGCCCAGGCCGGTCGCTGCGTCGTACCCCGTCGTCGCGGAATATCCCGATAGAACGCCCCATGTATCCCCAGTGTGAGTGACCGTGCAATTCGGTGCGCCTGCCCGGCATGGCATGCTGATCGTGCTTCGATCAATGTCGTTGAAGTAGCAGCCATTATTCGTCGCCGCCGTCTCGGCCGTGCACGTGGCGTAGTTCTGCTTCGCGCCGAGCCGGTAAAGTTCTGCGTTGGGACTCCCCTGTGTCGAACCCGCTTGTTGATTGATCAGCGCCATCACACCGGCCATCGCCGGAGAGGCAACAGAGGTACCGCCAACCTCCTGTCCTTGCGGCTCGCCATTCGAGTAGGTGCAGGTGTATCCATCTTCCGATACACACATCACATAGGCGCTGTCGAGAAATCCATTCGAAGCAAAGAAGGAAACATCGGGAACATCGCGCTTGCCATCAGAAAGAATTCCGGCAACTCCTGATTGCCAGCTCGGTTTGGCGTAGCCGCCCGTACAGCTGCCGACCGTGTTCCCGTCACTCACTGTGCAATTGCTTGCGCCTCCTCCCGCGCCGGTTGGATAAACGAATGCCGAGATATCAATACCGTACTGCTGCTTGAGGGTCGCATAGTAGGTCGCTGCGAAATTGCACGCGCTCTCAGCATCCGTCACCCCTGAAATACTCAGGAAGCTGGCCAGAGATTTAAGGTAAGCCGCACCTGCATCACTCGCGCAACTGTCATTCCATGGCACCTCTGGAACATATTTCAAGACGTTGGAATAGTTGCTGGAATTGGTCGTATTCCAATACGGAGACGCTGTGGAACATCCAATTACATTGCCGGTTGAAGTGACGGTGGGCTTGCACCATGCAAAGTCCGTGCCGCCTACAGCCGTGTTATATGGCGTCGATGCAAGGCCGCTCACTGAGAGGCCGTAAGCTGCTCCATAGGGAGTGCTGGAAGACAACCCCTGGTCGCACGCCGGTGAGCCTGAGTCGCCCGAGGCAACAAACACCGCAATCCCTTCAGTCGCGGCAGTCTCCCACAGATTGTTGTACGCTGCATTGCCGCCCGTTCCCTGGAACAGTTCGCAAAGCCCGTAGCTGACATTCAGGATCTTCGCCGTGTCGTTCTGAATCACATAGCTGGCCGACGAATAAACCGTATCTGTCGTGGGCGACGTCTGTCCCGAGACAACCAGTGCAATCTTCGCGCCCTTCGCAACCGCGCCCGCCCACTCCACATCGAGCGTATTTTCAATCAGGTCGCCAAGCCCGCACACTGCCGTGGAACTTGTGCTTTCGCACATGCCCGGATCCACGCCATTGGCCACAATCGTCGTCAATCCCGCCGCTGCGGGAAGGCCAAATGCGCTCCGAAATGTGGCAACGTCGTTGGTGTTGATGTCGCTTGTACCGGCAATGGCGATCGTCTGTCCGGTGCCATCGATGTTGCTGCTCCACAGCGGCAGCACGTTGTAGATCGTCGCAAAGTCGTACGGCGTCACGTCTTCAATCAGCGCGGTATTCGTGCCGCTGCCGATGGTAACGCCCAGATCGGGATGAACCGAAATCGTCGAGGCGATGGTGCTTTTCACGCTGCCGTCGGATGCCTGCGCAGGACTGCCAATGCGCTGCCATTTCCCCGCGTCACCGTTAAACACCACCTGCTGCCCGAGCCGGTGCAGCGGATGCGGCCTGAAGTCATTCAACGCCTTGATGCCGCTCACAACCGGCCCCAGCGCAGCAGGAATCTGCGGGTCGCTCATGTTCGCGATGTGCGTCTGGCCGTTGACCAGGATATTGTGGATCTGCGTGTGAAAGGTGCTCTGCACCTGGGCCGCAGTTCCGTTGAAGCGGATCGACATGCAGTCTTTGGCAACCTCCGTCACTGCGAGCCCGTGACTCGTCATCCAGCTCACGATGGTCGAGATGTCCGTCTGCGACGGCCCGAAGCGTGCGCCCGCATCCGCCGCGCTTAGCCAGTGGTGAAACTCCGGCGACGAAGGATCGTACTGGTCCGCGACAAACTGGTCGAAGGCCGCCTGCTGCTCCGGGCTGCGTTGCAGCACCAGCACCAGGTCGTTCATCGCAAATGTCGATGCAACTGGACCCCGATCGTTCTGTGCATTCGCCACGGGCAGTGTGTTGCCCTTGAGCGCGACCAGATGGCTCTCGTCAATCTTGCTGACGATGCGCGCCTGCTGCGACGCGCTCTGGCCAAACAATAGTGGGCTGCCTGCCACAGCAAGAAGGAGGCAGGTTGTGAGCGAGCACGCCAGGCCGATTCTCGATCGACCGATCCTGACAGCGCGCGATCTTTGCGCTGGTCTCGCATTCAGTTGGGCATAGAGGAAGGCAATCCAATCAGCGAATACCCGGCACACGAACTCGCTCCTTTTCAGAACTGCAGGGGTTCAGACATGGAAACTGGCGGCATTCTACGCTTGTTTTGTTACAAGCTGTACCGGCAATACGTGCGTTCATGGCACAGCGAGTTCCAGCTTCTGCTCGCCGTTCCATAACGGGTTGCAACGGCGTTCTCTACCAAGTTCAGAACGGAAATCTGTGGCAAATTCATTTTTCCCTGCTAGAACTCGCTCAAGCAGAGTGGGCCGGTGTGCGCTGAAAGAGCGCGCGCAGAACCGCCCCTGATGGCGTCTCCGTAACGATCACGGTGGGGACTTGTGTGCCTCAGACTCTGAATGAAATTCGCGCGGCTGTCAACATTACCCTGTCGGGCATGTGGTTACTCTGGGCATCATCGCGCAGGCTGCCAGCATGGGTTCGGTGGCAGTGCAATGCCCCGGCATCATTTGTTCTTCGCAAACCAGAACGCCTCGATCTCTTCCAGCGTTCGGTTCTTCGTCTCCGGAAGATACGCAAAGATGTACGCAAACGAGGCCGCGCACAGCACGGCATAGCCCAGAAACACTCCCGACACCGTAAACATCTTGATCAGGCTCAGAAATGTTGCCGTCACCAGCGAGACCGTGATCCACAGAACCATCGTCGCAATCGACATTGCCCGGCCGCGAATACGGTTAGGGAACAGCTCCGCCAGGCACACCCACACGCTCGTGCCCAGCCCGAAAGCAAAACACGCCACGTACCCCAGCACCGGCACCAGCAGCAGCGTCGACTGGTGTGGCAGGTAGCGCAGCAATCCCGCAAACGCCAGCAGAAACAGCCCCATCCCGGCCGTAGACGTCAGCAGCAGCGGCCGCCGTCCCAGCCGGTCAATCATAAAGAGCGCCACAACGGTCAGCAGCAGATTCACAACCCCAACCAGGATGTTCAGCCCAATCGCCTGCGACGCGGTGGCGTCCGTATGTTCGGCAAACACAATCGCCCCGTAGTAAAGCACCGTGTTGATTCCCGTAATCTGCTGAATGATCGCTAGCATCACAGTCAGCACCAGCGGCTTGCGCAGCGCAGGCTCCAGCAACTCCCGGTACGTTCCAGACTCCTCGGCAAGCGACGCGTCAATCTCGTGCAGCGCGCTCTCCGCGTCAATGCCCGGCGAGATCCTCTCCAGCGTGGCGCCTGCGCACGACCTCTCTCCGCGCTGCAGCAGCCATCGCGGGCTCTCCGGAATCCACAGCAGCGAACTGCACAGCGCCACCGCGGGCACCGCTCCCAGCCCGAACATCCATCTCCAGTTGCCGTGAGCAAGTTTCGCCAGCAGAAAATTGCTGATAAACGCCACCAGGATTCCGCACACAATCGCCAGTTGGTTCAGCGTCACCAGCCGTCCTCGCACTGCCGCCGGCGCAATCTCCGCAATGTACAGCGGAACAATCAGCGAAGCCGAGCCAATCGCAAGGCCGCCCAGCACACGCGCCGCAAGCAGTTGCCACAGCTGCACTGAAAGGCCTGCGCCAAGCGCCGAAATGCAGAACAGCACTCCGGCAGAGAACAGCACCGGCCGCCGTCCAAACCGGTCGCTCGCCCATCCTGCCAGGGCCGCCCCCGCGGCGCAGCCCCACAGCAGCACCGCCGCTACAAGTTCCGTTTCCACTGACCCGAGCCGGAAATCCGTCCGCAGATAAACCAGCGCTCCGTTGATCACCGCGGTGTCGTAGCCGAAGAGCAATCCCGCCATAGCCGCGCTGGCGGCTACCAGAACAACAAAAAGCGAGGTCCGACCGCTCTGATGTAGCGTCATTGCGCCTTTCTCGGTAATCGGCAGGTCATTCCTGTAGATAATACATCAAAAGGAGCATTTTTTTGCTCCTTTTGATTGATATCATGCATGCCACAAACTATACTCATCTCAATGACGACAGCCATCCACGCCAGTCCGCCGCCAACCCTCGTCGACTGGACCTCTGGTGAAATCTCCGGTCCGGGCGTTGAAGAAGCCGTGAAGACCCTCGGCCAGTTGCAGGGGATCTTTCTCGATACAGAGGCCTGGCGCAGCATCGACCCGGCCACTGAAGTCTATCGCGTGCGATTCTGGAAGCCGGTTCCGGATGGCACGGAGGGCGGTCTCTTCTGGGGCTGCACCGTCCTGCAGCCCGGCCGCGTAGGCGACGAATACTTCATGACCTTCGGCCACTTTCACGCCATTCGCAATCGCGCCGAGTTCTATGCCACGGTAAAAGGCAGCGGAGCCATGGTCTTCATGGATGAAGCGCGCAACACCTGGAGCCAGCCCATGTCTCCCGGCTCGGTTCACTACATTCCCGGCAACGTCGCTCATCGCGTGGCCAATACCGGCAGCGAGCCGCTGGTGTTCCTTGCCAGCTGGCCCAGCGACGCCGGGCACGATTACGAACAGATTCGCAGCGCCGGATTCAGCAAACGCTTGTTAATGCGGGACGGCAAGCCGTGCCTGGTCTGACGGTCCTCGCCATCGATCTCGGTGGCT
>JBKICP010000076.1:0-6922 GCA_046567085.1 Acidobacteriota bacterium | reverse complement strand
GGCTGCAAGCATTCAGGTCCGGAGATTCCACCGGGAGATCCCAGCCACTTCCGAGGGAATCGGGAAAGCCGAAGTATGGGGACCAACGCGGAGGGACTGCCCAAACCAACTTTGGGCGAAGCCGGGCAGCCGCATCGCCGTTCTCTGCTCCATCGTCTGGCGCTCATCTTCTTTCTGATCGCGAACCTGCTCGTCGTGCAGGGCCGCGCCCAGCAGTCGTCCGACTGCATGATGTGTCACGCCTCCTCCACCGGCCTGAAGAGTTCGCGAGGCAAAGACATCACGATCAGTCCCTCCACGCACATGAAGGGACCGCATGCCAGTCTCGCCTGTCTGGACTGCCATGCGGGCGCGTCGGCTCAGACGCACAACGGTCGGACCGCCTCCGCCTCCTGCATGACGTGCCACGCCGATGCCGCGCAAAAGATGACGGGTGGCGCTCACGCCGCGCTCGGCAATCCGATTGACTCCCAAACCTGCATCACCTGCCACGGAACGAACAACACCGCCAAAGCTGTGGCCTCTCCGCAGTTCTGCGCCACCTGCCACGCCACGGAGGTCGAGCAGTATCGCGCCAGCGTGCACGGCCGCGCGCACGACCACGGGAATGCCGATGTTCCCACGTGCCAGAGCTGCCATGGTTCGGCTCACGCGGCGCGGCCGGCCTCCGACCCGCAATCGCCGGTCAGCAAGCAGCATCTGCCCGATACCTGCGGTTCCTGTCACTCCAATCCGCAGCTCGCCGCAAAGTACATGTTCGCCGAGGTACGTCCGGTTCAGGCGTACCGCCAGAGCGTGCACGGCCATGCTCTCCAGCAGGGCAACAACAACGCGGCCTCCTGCGGCGATTGCCATGGCACGCACGACATCCTTCCCGCCTCGGACCCGCATTCGAAGATCTGGAAGCAGAATGTCGCCTCGACGTGCGGCCAGTGCCACAGCGAGGTTTTCCATACCTACGCGCAGAGCATCCACGGCCAGGCGGTGTCGAAGGGGGTGCTTCGGGCGGCGACCTGCACTGACTGCCACAGCGAGCACCGCATCCTCGCCCCGGGCGATCCCGGCTCCCCGGTGTACATGGCCAACGTCTCGCAGGAGGCCTGTTCGCGCTGTCATGCCGATGCCCAGCTGATGGCGGGCTTCGCCATGCCCAAAGACCGCGTCCCGACCTATGAGGACAGCTATCACGGACTGGCGGCTCACGAGGGGCGCCAGACGGTGGCCAACTGCGCCAGCTGCCATGGCGTGCACAATATCTACCCGTCGAGCGATCCGCGCTCGACGGTCAACCGGGCCAATCTCAGCAAGACCTGCGGCCAGTGCCACACCGATGCGGGGAGCCGCTTCGCCATCGGGCCCGTGCACACGTTCTCCAAAACGACTGCCGGCGGGCGCATTCTCGATTTCGTCAGAATCTTCTATCTCATCGTCATTCCCGTCACCATCGGGCTGATGCTGCTGCATAACTTCATCGACCTGCGGCGGAAAGCCCGCACGGTGCTGGCGCGCTATCGGCAGCATCCCGGCCAGGTGCGGCTCACTCTGAGCGAACGCTGGCAGCATGTGCTGTTGCTGGTCAGCTTTATCGTGCTGGTGATCACGGGATTCGCCCTCAAATACCCGCACGCCTTCTGGGTAACACCCATCGTCCGCTGGGAACATCACCTGCCGATCCGCGGATGGATTCATCGCATTGCCGGCGTCGTGCTCATCGGAGCTTCGGTGTACCACATGGTTTATCTGGCGGCGAAAAAGAGCGGACGCCGCTGGCTGAAGGACATGGTTCCCGACCTGCGCGACGCGAAAGAAGCCGTCCAGACCGTCGAATACAACCTGGGCCGCAGCGATCATCTCCCGCGCTATCGCCGCTTCAACTACGCCGAGAAGGCTGAGTACTGGGCGCTGGTCTGGGGCACGATTGTCATGGCGATCACGGGCGTTCTGCTGTGGCTCAACGACTGGATTCTCGCCCATCTGCCTCATCCGGCCACGGTTCTGGCTGTCAGCACGGCGATCCACTTTTACGAAGCGATTCTCGCCACTCTTGCCATTGTCGTGTGGCATTTCTACGCAGTGATCTTCGATCCGGAGATTTATCCCATCAAGTGGACCTTCCTCACCGGCCGTGCGCCCGAAGATGAAGTGCGCGAAACGGTGGCAGAGGATCCAGCCCAGCCGGCTGGCGACCGAGAGCCGGGCCGTGAATCCCCGACGGAGGAGAAGCCTTGATCCTCACGTCGGACTGCCGGTATGGGAGCGCTAAGATGAACCCGGCCCGGTCTGTGGCGAATATCACAGACCGGGAAATTCCCCGTGCGGTATCAACGGGAAGGACTTGGGACCCAAGTACCGCTGAAGGAGCTGAAAAATGAATTGCATCAGAACTGCGGCCATGATCCTGCTCGCCGCCTCCATCGCGGCCCCTGCCATCGCGCAGAGCGCCGGAGCCACCACCTACAAACAGAAATGCGCGATGTGCCACGGTCCTGACGGCACCGCAGCCACGCCGGTCGCCAAGGCCATGAAGATCGTCTCCTTCAAGGATCCCAGCATGGTAAAGGCGCCCGAGTCGCAGTTTGAAGCCGCCGTTAAGAACGGCAAAGGCAAGATGAAGGGTTTCGCCGGCACGTTGAGCGATGCCCAGATTAAGGAAGTCGTCTCCTACATCCGCACGTTGCAGAAATAAGCGGAGCCGGAGCACAGGCCGCGATCGATACGGCGCGAACAGGGGAGAGGCAGCGCTTCATTCTGCCTCTCCCGTCCGCCGCACGGAACGGCAAAGAAGTACGGGAGCTGCAATGAGGACCCTTTCTTCACTCAGCCTGACTTTTTTTGCATCAGCGCTGCTTTTGGTTGTTTCTTCCAGGCCTCTTCACGCCGATGTCGACTGTCTCTCCTGCCACAGCGACACCACGATGCAGGACGCCAATGGCCGGAATGTCGGCGTCGATGCCAACAAGTTTCACGCCGGTGTGCACGGCGTGCTCCAGTGCAGCGACTGCCACAAGGACATCCACAACTATCCTCACCCGGAGCATCCTGCGAAGGTGCAGTGCGAGTCCTGCCACGCCGACGAGGCGACGGCCCTGGCCAGCAGCGTCCATTCGAATCGGAGCGAGCATCCCTGCACCAGCTGCCACGGCAACGCCCACGAAATTGTCACCAAGACCGATCCAAATTCCGCCGTGTACCCGCTGAATATTCCGAAGACCTGCGGCGCCTGCCACGGCAATCCGGAGATGGCGAAGAAGTACCACCTTCCCAACGTCTATTCGCTCTACCTCGACTCCATCCACGGCTTCGCGCTCGGGAAGGAGGGGCTGCTGGTGGCGGCGAACTGCACCAGCTGCCACGGCTCGCACAAGATCCTGCCGCGCACCGATCCGCAGAGCCGGACGAACCGCGCCAACATCGCCTCGACCTGCGGCAGCTGCCACGTCGGCATCAACGAGCAGTATCAGAAAGGGGTCCACGGCAAGGCGGCGGCCGCGGGTGACACCAAGGCTCCGGTCTGCACCGACTGCCATACGGCGCACGGCATCATCCAGCCGACCTCGGCGGACTTCCGCATGCAGTCCACGCCGATCTGCGGCTCCTGCCATCGCGACAAATTCAGCACCTACCGGGATACCTTCCACTCGCAGCTGGGGCTGCTCGGCGGATACGTCGAGACGGCGCGCTGCTGGGACTGCCATAAGGCGCACGAGGTGCTGCCGGCCTCCGATCCGAATTCGGCGATCGCTCCGGCGCATCTGATCGAAACCTGCGGCCACTGCCACAGGGGCGCTAATGCCAGCTTCGTCCAGTATCAGCCGCATGCCAACGCGCACAATCGCAAGCTCAATCCTGCTCTTTACTACATCCGGTTGTTCATGAATCTGCTGCTCGCCAGCGTGCTTACGTTCTTCGCCCTGCATACCGTGTTGTGGCTCATTCGCTCGCGACTTCACCAGCTCAATGACAAATCGCCGGGAGGGAAAAATGCCTGAACCCACCGTAGCCCCCGTCGCAGCCCCGGCAACTGCCGTCGCGACCGCACCATCGCCGGCGGCTCCTGAACCGCAGCGCTGGTTCCTGCGCTTCACGCTGGCGCAGCGCTATCTGCACGCGGTTTTGTTTACGACGTTTCTGGTTCTGGCCGCCACCGGGCTCATGATGCGCTTCAGCGGCTCACCGTGGGCGATGGGATTCGCGAAACTCGTGGACGGCTTTGGCACGATTCTGTTCTTTCACAAGTTCTGCGCGCTGGTTCTCACGCTGGCGTTCCTTGTTCACGTCCGCGAGATCCTGGCGCGCGGCGTTTTCAAGCGCGAAAAAGGAATCTTCTGGGGACCCACTTCCATGGTGGCCAACTGGAAGGACGCGAAGGACCTTTTCGGTCACATGCTGTGGTTCCTCGGGCTCGGTCCCAAGCCGCGCTTCGAGCGCTATGCCTACTGGGAGAAGTTCGACTACTGGGCCGTCTTCTGGGGCATGGTCGTCATCGGCTTCTCGGGATACGCGATGTGGTTCGCGCCGTTTTTCGCGCGCTTCCTCCCTGGTTGGGCGCTCAATGCGGCGCTGGTCATCCATAGCGAAGAAGGCTTGCTGGCCATTCTCTTCATCTTCTCCATCCACTTTGTGAATACGCACCTGCGTCCGGACAGCTTTCCCATGGACATGGTGATTTTCACGGGGCGTGAGAGCGAAGAGGAATTCAAAAATCGCCGTCCCGATGAATATCAGCGGATGGTCGCCGAGGGCAGGTCTGCGATAAGGATCACAGACGCGCCCCCGAGCTGGTTGATAAATTTCAGCCGGGTGGTCGGGTTTACCGCTATATTGATTGGCCTGACTCTCCTCGTGCTGACGTTGAGCGCGTATCTCGCTGAATAAGAGGTCCCCAAAAATGTCCTTTCTGCGGAGACTGAAGGAGAACTGGCTCGAGCCTTTTTTCTTCTACGGCAACAACCCCCTGAGCCTGATTGGCGGCGCTTTGACGACCGCCTCGGCCTTCGTTCTCATCGGCTTCTGGGTCGTCTCGATCTTCGGGCATGCCGGCTCGGCCAACCCGTACATCGGTATTGTCCTCGATCTTTTTCTTCCCGGGCTCTTCATCGTGGGCCTGGTCCTGATTCCCGTTGGCATCGTGCTGCGGCGCCGTCAGCTGATCGCGGCCGGGGCTGTGCCTGCCGAATACCCGCAGATCGACCTCCGCAATCCGGCCTTCCGCCACGGCGTCGAGATTGTGGTCATCGCTACGTTCATCAATTTTGTGATCGTGGGCACGGCCACGTATCGGGGCGTTTCCTATATGGACTCACCGCACTTCTGCGGGCAGTCCTGCCACGTGATGGCGCCGCAGTGGTCGGCCTATCAGGAATCGCCGCACTCCCACGTCGATTGCGTGCAGTGCCACGTCGGCTCGGGCTTCGACTCGTACGTTCACGCCAAGATCAACGGCACCAAGCAGCTGGTCGAAGTCACGTTCCACGACTGGCCGACGCCGATTCGCGCGAACCTCAACACGCTGCGCCCGGCGCGTGAGACCTGCGAAGCCTGCCACTCTCCCACACGCTTTGTAGGGGAAAAACTCCTCGTCAAGACGACTTTCGGCGACGACGAGAAGAATTCGATGACCCGGACGGTCCTTGTCCTGCACCTGGGCGGGGTCGACTCGGTTTCGCACCTGAGCGGTATTCACGGCCACCATCTCAACAACTTCGAGTATGTCGCGACCGACGACACGCTGCAGACCATCCTTGCGGTGACCGCGACCAATGCCGACGGCTCCAAAACCGAATACGTCAGCTCCGACCACAAAGGACCCATCGAGGGCGTTCGCCGCACGATGGACTGCATCGATTGCCACAACCAGGCGACGCACGTCTTCCAGACGGCGGAAGAGGCGATCGATCGGGCGATGATCGACGGCACCCCCGATCCAAGTTTGCCGTTCGTCCATAAGGAGGGCCTGCAGCTGATCCAGGCGACCTACACCTCCCAGGCCGAAGCCGGGCAGAAGATCACGTCCGGGCTCGAAGATTTCTACCGCAACCAGTATCCGCAGGTCTGGGCCGCAAAACGCGCGCAGATCGACGCGTCGGCCAAACGGCTGGTGGCCCTCTACGATCGCAACGTCTTCCCGTCGATGAAGGTCACCTGGGGGACCTATCCCAATAACATCGGCCACATGGCCTACCCCGGCTGCTTCCGTTGCCACGACGGCAGCCACACGAGCAAGGACGGCAAGACGCTTTCCAACGACTGCAGCCTTTGCCATAACCTGCTGGCCACGGACGAGTCCAACCCGAACGTCCTCAACGACCTGCAGCTCCAGAACGAAATCCACCTGCAGTAGCCTTCCGGAGTGCCGGGGTGAGCCATCCGCTCACCCCGTTTCCTTCTGCCTGGCGCGTCTGGCGGCCAGCTTTCGCTGCCGTCACGTTTGTGACATCAATCACACGCCTAACGGGCCCAGGCTCGCTAGGATGTTTTCGGTATGGACGCACTGGTTCTTCACCGCCTTCATTTCGCCTTTACAGTGACTTTTCACTACCTGTTTCCCCAGCTCACCATGGGGTTGGCGCTGCTCATGGTGGTTATGAAGTGCATTGCTCTTCGCTCCGGCGATGAGCGATGGAATCAGGCAGCGCGATTCTGGGCGAAAATCTTCGCCATCAATTTCCTTATCGGGGTGGTCACCGGGATTCCCATGGAATTCCAGTTCGGCACCAACTGGTCGGAGTTTGCGCGCCGTACCGGGGGGGTGATCGGCCAGCCGCTGGCCATGGAGGGCGTCTTTGCCTTCTTCCTCGAATCCACTTTCCTGGGCCTTTTTCTCTTCGGCGAGAAGCGCCTCACCAAGCTGCAGCACTTCGGCGCAGCGGCGATGGTGTGGCTCGGCTCGTGGATCTCCGGTTTCTTCATCATCGTCACGGAC
>JBKICP010000075.1:0-13725 GCA_046567085.1 Acidobacteriota bacterium | reverse complement strand
ACCTGGTCTGGATTGCGTACAAGGGTGCATCCCCATTTGGAAAGATCGGCGTCGATGTTGTTCGCCATAGACGGGATCGGGGCGAGAGAACAATATCCATCGAGAAGCAGGCCCGCGTCAAAGTACCAGTCCGCTGAAGTGGAGGTCTGCGCATATCCGATGCCGTGGATGTCGATCCCCGCTCGCGATCGAAACACGCCGCGGATTTCCTCTCCCGTCGTCGTCCTGTAGCGGTTCAGTACTGACTGGGCGGCCTCGCGGGTGAACAGGACCATACCCGCGCCCAGGTTGAACATCACGGCGTAATCCCCATGGGGGGCCAGAGTTCGCTCGCGAATCGTTCGCGCGGACACCGCCCCCACCCGCAAACCGTCCTGTGCGCCCTGTTCGAATAACCGCAGGAGACGCTGCAGCCAGCCCGCTTCGACCAGAACATCGTTCTCAATCAGCCCGACCCAGGAGTAGCCCTTCGCCAGCAGACACGTCAGGGAATAAACGATCGCGACGTCTGGCCCTCCAGTGACACCGTAGTGAATCTCACGGAGATTCGGGATCTCGGGTCCAATTTTTGTGGGGAATGCGCGGCCCGCTTCGGTGCTGCTGCCGTCCATCCAGTAAAGATCGAATCCCCCGGTGCTGCGGAGCGGCTCCAGGGATCGGATAGAGAGATCCGTGCGGTCCTTCGTGCTGTACGCAAAGGCAATGCTCTCCTGCATGCCCGTGTTGTTCACCGCCTCGATTCTCGCTGGGTAGGACACTCTGGACCCCGAAAAGTGGATTCTGCCTCACGCAGTGAACGTGGGAGTGGCGAGCGCTTTGAGCGACTCAGCCACCGGCTTACGACCTGGCCCCTTGTCTTTGGCCGGCACCGGAAGTCGCCTCGGCAAAGGTCTGATGCCAGATGCGCAGCCCCTGAATCAACTGCGATCTCCATTCCTGCTGCGACTGCGACCATTTGGGTCCCGGCGTCCAGACTGTTTCCAGCGACCCGGCGATTTCACCAAAGCACTCGTGGTAGGTGCTGCCGTGCAGGCGAATATTTCTCAGTGCGGCGCAGTATCCGTCCGTGAGAATCATGCCGTTCCGCTCTTCGTCCAGGTCTTTCCAGAGATCGTGCTCATTGCGTGTCTGGCGCACGAGGGGCTCGCCAAAACAGATCGCATCTCCCAGATGCTCGGCAATTCTGCAGACGATATAGCCGGCCCAGATATCGTCGTAGCGTCCGACATAAGGGCTGAGAAAATAGGCTGGAATCACATCCCGGATCAGCGCGGTGTTCTGCGAGTTGAAGGGCGACCAGGTTCCGGTCTGCAGCGTAAAGCGGCCCTGCCAGCGGGAATGAAAGCCGCGCACGACCGGCTGCCGCTCCATTCGGGTGAGTGCATCGATATCGGGATTCTCCAGCCAGAATCCGGCATTCACCGCTATACGCCGCTGAGCCTGGCCCTGCGTGACATACGATTCGCTTTCCTTCCAGCGCTGCCCCTGCGGATAACCCCGGTGATAGAACCGAACTCCATCGTCCGCTTCGAGGAAACAACACACATTGAAGAATCCGGACGTCGAACTGAAGCTGGGCAACTCGGGAGACGATCCGACAATCCTGTGAAGACCCACAAAGTCCTGGCCGAGAACGTAGTTGTCGTCGTCGATGGTGATGATCGCTTCAGCGCCCGACTGGTACGCGAGCAGCAGGCCGACATTGCGCCTCTGGATGGAATTGAAACGAAGGTGAGCGCTCAAATCCGGGTAGGGAGCCAGATACCGGTTTTGAGCCTCCACGTCCAGATAAGTGCAGGGACACATCTCTTCGATCGTGCGGCAGAAATCAGCCGTCTCCGGCGGAGATTTTTGATCGCCGATAACAATAAAGCCGACATCCTGATGCCCGAAAAGCCTGGCGTTGGCCGCATATTCCTTTAGCAAATGGGGAATATGGATGGTCGTCGTAACAATGGCGGTTCTCATCCCGATCTCGTCTCCGATATGCGCTGTCTGCGGAGCGGCTTCATCGTTCAGCGTCCCACGAAGAATACCGCCGAAGCGAGCGGATTTACGGTGTCCGGGTGTACTGATTGGGTTCTCAGCCGCTGCCCGTCACCGTTCCTGGGATTCGCGGACGGCGATGCCCAGCGTCTTCATCTTGCGATACAGGTGGCTGCGCTCGAGGCCCAGGGTCTCCGCAGCGCGGCTCATGTTGCCGTTGCAGTCGTCGATCTTCTTCAGGATGTATTCGCGCTCGTAGGCGTCGCGCGCCTGCTGCAGGGTGTCGAAGTCGCCCGGGCGGCCGGCCGTACGATGAACCAGCATGGGCAGGTGGCGGCGCTCGATGCGATGGACCTGGGGATTGAGGATCATCACGCGCTCGATCACGTTCTTCAGCTCGCGCACATTGCCGGGCCAGTGGTACTGCCGCAGCAATTCGACGGCGTCGTCGGCGATCTCCACGCGCGGCCGGCCGTACTCGCGCCCGAAGATGCGCAGGAATTCGCGCACCAGCAAAGAGATGTCTTCGCGGCGGTCGCGCAGCGGCGGCACGTAGAACGGAATCACATTGAGGCGATAAAAAAAGTCCTCGCGAAAATTGCCCTTCGCGATCTCATCCTCCAGATCCTTATTGGTCGCCGCGATCACGCGCACATCCACGCTGATGGGCTGGGTCGCGCCGACGGGCACAAAGCTCTGTTCGTCGAGCGCGCGCAGAACCTTGGACTGGGTTTTGAGGCTCATGTCGCCGACTTCGTCCAGAAACAGCGTGCCGCCGTTGGCGCGCTCGAAGGTGCCGCGCTTCTCCGGAGGCCCGCCGGCGATGGCGCCATTGCGATAGCCGAAGAGCTCGCTCTCGATGTAGTCCTCGGGGATGGCGGCGCAGTTCAGCTCGACGAAGACGCGGTCGCTGCGCAGGCTTTCCGCATGGATCGCGCGCGCGATGAGCTCCTTGCCGGCACCGGACTCGCCATAGATCAGCACGCGGCCGTTGGTGGGGGCCATGAGCTTGACCTGCTGGCGCAGGGCGCGCGCCTGGATGCTCTCTCCGCTGATCTGCTGTTCGAGGCGAAGCTGACGGCGAAACTCCAGGTTCTCGGTCCGCAGACGCTTGGCCTCGATCGCGTTCTTGACCACGATCAGCGTCCGCTCCAGCATCAGCGGTTTTTCCAGCAGATCGAAGGCGCCGAGCTTGGTCGCCTTGACCGCCGTCTCGATGGTCGCGTGACCGGAGATGACGATCACCTCGGGGCGCGCCTCGGCGTTCATGGCGCGCAGCTCGTTCAGCACTTCGAGGCCGTCGCGGTCGGGCAACCAGATGTCGAGCAGCATCACGTCGTAGACCGGATCGCGCGCCAGGGCGAGCGCGTCGGCAGCGGTGCCGGCGCTGGCCACAGAGTAGCCTTCCTCGCGAAGAATCTCTTCGAGCGACTCGCGAATCTCCGCTTCATCGTCCACGATGAGGATGTGGTTCATGCTAGACGGCCCTGCTCAGGGTTGCGGGCGCGCGGTCGGAGCCATTCGTCTCCGCCAGCGGCAATTCGATGATAAAGCGCGCTCCCGTGGGCGCGTTGTGCTCTACCCGAATCGAGCCGCCGTGATCCTGCACAATCTTCGCGACGATAGAAAGGCCCAGCCCGGTGCCCCGCTGGCGCGTCGAGAACCACGGCAGAAAGAGCCGCTCGCGCATGTCATCGGTGATGCCCGGTCCGGTGTCGGCGACCACGATCTCCACCAGCCCGGGGCGCTCGCCCGCGCTGGTTTCGATGGAGAGGACGCGCAGCAGGCTGTCGTGCATCGCTTCAGCGGCATTGTCGATGAGGTTGGCGATGCCGCGGCGCAGGGCCTCGGGATCGGCCATCACCGGCGCCAGCCCGGGATCGAGATGCTTCTCCACACGGATGCCCTGAATCCTGCCTTCGAAGAGCATCAGCGCGCTCTCGACAATCTCGTTCAGATCCGAAGGCTGCGGGTGCGCGACCGGAAACTCCGCCAGCGCGGAAAATTGTCCGACCAGGGTGCGCATCGACTCCACCGATCCAAGGATCACGTCACAGCACTTGCGGATCACGCCCGGCGATTCCGGCGTAGCGCGATCCACGTGGCGGCGGATGCGCTCGGTGGAGAGGGTGATGGGCGTCAGCGGATTGCGAATCTCGTGCGCCACGCGCTGGGCGACTTCCTTCCACGCGGCCTGACGCTGTGCGTGCAGGAAGTCCGAAACGTCTTCGAGAACCAGGATCGATCCGTAGCTCTGGCCGTTGTGCGAATCGAGAGCCGCCAGCGTGACGGAAAGGTTCACCGGTCCGCGCGGCGTGCTCACCTCGACCTCCGAAGAGGCGTTGCCCATTCGCCGGGCGCGGCGTTCGAGGCGAATCAGCTCCTGGGTGAAGTCGGCCGGGAGCAGCGTGTCGAGGGAGATGCCGGTCAGGTCCTCCTGGCCCTCGATCCGGACCAGATCCGCGAAGGCGCGGTTCCCCAGAACGATGCGGCGCGAAGCATCGAGGGTGACGACTCCGGAAGGGATCGTCTCCAGAATCGTCTCCAGTTCCTTGCGCCGCGCTTCAATCGCGAGGTTCGCCGCGGAAAGCTCGCGGGCGGAAGTCTCGGCCTGCAGCCGGCTCTGCTCCAGGTCGGCCGCCATGTGGTTGAAGGAGCGCACCAGTTCGGCCATCTCGGCGGTGGCTTCCACCGTGACGCGATGGCTGTAGTCGCCCTTGCCGATCTCCACCGTTGCGTCGGCCAGCGCCTCCAGCGGGCGCGTCATCTGCCGTGAAACATAGAGCGCCAGCCAGCTGCTGGAGAAGAAGACCAGGGCCGTCAGCATCAGCAGCAGCAGAAAATAGGTCATGCGGATGATGCGCCGCTGCCGGTAGAGCGCCCAGTACTGGCTGGTTCCGGCGCTGAGGTCGGTCATGATGGCGTTCAGGCCCGTGGGCATGGGAAGACCCGCGACAACCAGGCCACCATCCGGCAGCGCGGCCGTGCCGAGAGCGAATTGCGATCCGCCGGCGATGAGGATCGGCTCATCGGAGCGCTGCGCGGCCTTCCAGACGACGCGCTCCAGCGGCTGTCCCGTTGCCACGGTCTCCGAGTCGTCCTCATTCACCCAGGAGACGGCCTTCACCGGCCCTGAACTCTGGGGCATCTGATACGCGGCCGCTGCGACGCCGTCGCGATAGAGAACGGCGAATCCACCCTGCAGGGTGATCTGGTGCGTTCGGAGCTCCCCCAGCACGTCGGCCCGGTCGCCGGCAGCCAGGGCAGCGGCCAGTTCCGCCGATCGCGCCAGGCTCTCGGCCTCTGCACGGGCATTGAGAGCGGCGTAGTGGGAAAGCTCGGTGGCGATACGCGTGGAGTCATCCCTGACATCGAGTGCCGGCTGGGAAAACCACCTGTCGATGGAACGATTCATCAGCAAAAAGCTGAATAAAAACATGAAGAGCGCCGGGACCAGCGACACCAGCAGCGCTCCGATGAACATCCTCGTCCGCAGGCGCGCTCCCAGAACCTGGCTGCGCTGTTCGGCGAGCAGCTTGATCAGGTTGCGGAGCAGGAGCACCAGGACGGTGACAAAAAGCAGGAAGACCAGCACCGAGACGGAGGTCAGCAGGAAGATCTGGCCGGTGGTGTGGGGCGCCAGCGCCCGGACGTTGAAGGCATTGAGCCCGATCAGCAGGCAGAGCAGGACGAACACTGCGGTACCCAGCAGAATCAGCGTGGCGCGTCGATGTTTGAATTCAGGCAAAAGGCTGCCCCTGATTGCGTCTGATTATAGGCTTTGGCAGAATGAGGGCTCCTGTTTGCCGGTATTTAGCCCATTCTGCAGGCGGGAAAAGTATCTAAAGAGCCAACCAAATCCACGGGCCGACCATCTAAGCTGGAACTATGATCGACAACCGAGTTTTCAGGACTCCAGCCGCGCTGGCTGTGGCGGGATTGTTGCTCCTCGCCGGCTGCAAGAGCAGCAATCAGCCAACGTCCGGTACTGTGAATCCGACTGCCAACCCCACGCAGGCCTCCCAACCCAACAACCCGCCGCCTCCGCCGCCGGACCAGACCGGGCCGCCGGCACCGGGCTCCGCATCGAACGGGCCCGGCGGACCTCCGCCCGGCAGCGCCAGCGCTCCGCCGCCGAACAATCAGGGCTACGCGCCGCCTTCTGCGGCTCCTGCTCCGCCGCCGACCATCGTCATTCCGACCGGCACGGCTCTGCGCGTTCGGCTCGATCAGGATCTGGGCTCGAAGATCAGCCGCCCCGGCGACAGCTTCAGCGCGACGGTGGCCGATGACATCCTTGTGGACGGGCAGACGGTGATCCCGCGCGGCTCCTCGGCCGAGGGCACGGTGATCGACGCCAAAGCTCTGGGACACTTCAAAGGCGGAGCGGTGCTCGAACTGCGTCTGGAGCGCATTCGGACCAACTGGGGCAGCTACCCGGTCGCCACCAGCACCATGTCCCGGGTGGAAAAGGGCAAAGGCAAGCGGACCGCCCTCTTTGCCGGCGGCGGCGGCGCCTTCGGCGCGCTCATCGGCGGACTGGCGGGTGGAGGCAAGGGCGCGCTTATCGGCGCTCTGGCCGGCGCCGGAGCAGGAACCGCGGGCAGCGCGATGACCGGCAACAAGGAAATCTTCCTGCCGGCCGAAACGCTGGTCACCTTCCGGCTCGAGCACTCCGTCCACGTCACCGAGTAGTAAGCACCCGGCGGACGTGGGCGGCGTTTGCCCCCACGTCCAGCCATCCTGCCTGGGCGAATCTACGCCAGCAGCTCCCGCACCGGACGCCACGGCTTCTTCTGCGAAACCGCAACCGGTTCGCAGGTGAGCGTTCCTTCGTACGTGTTCACGCCGTCGCGAATGCCGTCGTCGTCGAGGATCGCCTTCTTCGCCCCATTCTTCGCCAGCCGCATCACGTAGGGGAAGGTCGCGTTGGTCAGGGCCAGCGTGGAGGTGTTCGGCACCGCCGCAGGCATGTTGGTCACGCAGTAGTGCACCACCCCGTTCACTTCGAACGCCGGATCGCTGTGCGTGGTCGGGTGGGCCGTTTCGACGCAGCCCCCCTGGTCGATCGCCACATCGACGATCACCGCGCCCTTCTTCATCTTCTCCACCATGGCGCGGGTAACGATCTTCGGCGCCGCCGCGCCGGGGATCAGCACGCCGCCGATCACCAGGTCGGCCTCCTGCACGGCGCGCGTCACGTTCCACGAATTCGACGCCAGGGTAAAGATCCTGCCGTTGAAGATGTCATCCAGCTCGCGCAGGCGGTTCAGATTCACATCCACCAGCGTGACTTTGGCGCCCATCCCCAGAGCGATCTTCGCCGCATTCGTGCCCACGATGCCGCCGCCGATGACGCAGACGCTCGCCGGCGGAACTCCGGGGACGCCGCCCAGCAGCACGCCGCGTCCGCCCTTTTCCTTTTCCAGATACGCAGCGCCCACCTGGACGGCCATGCGGCCGGCGACCTCGGACATCGGGGTCAGCAGGGGCAGCGTTCCGGCGCGGTCGCGAATGGTTTCGTACGCGATGCCGACGACCTTCTTCTGCAGCAGCTTCTCGGTGAGATCGGGGATCGGCGCCAGGTGCAGGTAGGTAAAGAGCACGAGCCCTTCGCGGAAGAAGACGTACTCCTTCTCCACCGGCTCCTTGACCTTCACGACCATGTCGGCGTTGCCCCACACATTGTGGGCCGAGCCAACGATCTCCGCTCCTGCGGACTGATACTCATCGTCGGTGAATGCGGAAAGCTCGCCCGCGCGGGTCTCCACCAGGACTTTGTGCCCGGCTTCGCTCAAAGCTTTAACGCCGGCAGGGGTCACGCCCACCCGGCTTTCGTGGTCTTTTACTTCTTTCGGAACGCCAATAATCATGCAGTCTTCCCGCCGCCCCTGAGGAAAAATCGAGAGCCGGACTGAAGATTCTACACTCTGGGCGCGATCAGGCGTCGCAGTTCCCGGGTCAGAATCGCCGGCGAGACGGGCTTGCTCAGAAATACCGTGCTGTGATCGGTATCGGCTTCCACGATGTTGCCGCTCACGAGAATGGCGGGCATCTCCGGACGCAGAGCGCGGATGCGCGCGATCAGCCGCGGCCCATGGATCCCGGGCATGCGGGCGTCGGTGACCACAGCGTCAATTCTGTCGATCTGATGGCGGGCGGTTTCGAGGCCCATCGCGCCGTTTTCGCAGGCGATCACCTCATATCCGGCTCTTTGCAGGACCCTGGTGAACAGCAGCCGCACCGCGCGGTCGTCCTCCACCACAAGTACGGTGGCCGCCTGGGCCCTTACAGCACGATCTGTGCCAGCCAAAACCACACGATTTCCTGAACAGAAGGACCAGGCGGCGCGAGAAGCGAACGTAACCTTCCGTAAGGTCGCCGAGTCCACGAACGATGCTCGACTGTAACACGCGAAAACTTACGAAGGAATTGGCCCAAAGGGGGATAAAGACACGCCCGTTTCGGCCGATAGAGATGGTTACTTTAGACGCAGGCTCAGAGCCAACCTTTGGCACGCGCCAGCCGCGCCGCTTCCACACGGTTCGACGCGCCCAGCTTGCTGATCGCTTCGGAGAGATAATTCCGGACCGTGCCCTCGGAGAGGTGCAGTTCCTCGGCAATTTCGCCCGACGACTTCCCTTCTCCGGCCCGCCACAGGATCTGCCGCTCCCGCTCGGTTAGCGGATCGGGGCCGCTGTCCCAGGCCTCGACCGCCAGATCCGGATCGACCACCCGCAGTCCCTGGTGAACCCGCCGGACGGCCTCAGCCAGCTCAGCCGCGGGGCGGTCCTTCAGCAGATAGCCCTTCGCTCCCGCGTCGAGAGCGCGCCGCAGATACCCCGGACGCGCAAAGGTGGTCAGGATCATCACGCGTGTCTGCGGATAGCGCTCCTTCACCTCCGCAGCGAGGGTGAGGCCGGTCATCTCCGGCATCTCGATGTCCGTCACGAGGACATCCGGCTTCTGTTTTCCCACAGCCGCGAGCGCTTCGCGTCCGTTAGCAGCCCGCGCGCAGACAGCGATGTCCGGCTCGGTTTCGAGCAGTGCGGCGAGAGCACCAAGAACCATCGCCTGATCCTCGGCTACGATCACCTGAATCTTCTTCATGACGGCTCGACCGTCTTTGGAGGAATCTCGATGAGCAGGCGCGTCCCCTGGACGGAGTCGATTTTGAAGCGGCCGCCGATCGACTCGACCCGCTCGCGCATGCCGCGCAGGCCGTTGCCCTCTTCGCGAATGCCGCCGCATCCGTTGTCCTCGACCACCAGCGCTGTGCCCGTTCCGTCGGCGGCAAATTCCAGACGGCAGTGGCTGGCCTGCGCGTGACGCACGATATTCGTCACAGCCTCGCGCACAATCAGCGAGAGCACGGTTTCTTCCGCAGGAGCCAGTTGCGGAGGCCTGGCGCCACATTCCAGCGTCACGCCGGCTGCATCCAGCGTCTGCTTCGCGCGGGCGATCTCCGCCGCGAGACCCTCGGCGCGATAGCCGCGGATCGCCTCCCGCACCTCGCCCAGCGCCTTGCGGGCGATCTGCTCGACCTCGCCAATCTCCCTGCGCGCCCGGGCCGGATCGCGGTCCATCAGCTTGCCGGCCAGCTCCGACTTGAGCACGACGACGGACAGCGTGTGGCCGAGAACGTCATGCAGATCGCGCGCGATGCGCTCCCGTTCGGCCACTTTGGCCAGGTGCTCGATCTGCTCCTGGGCCAAGTTGAGCTTTTTATTGGCGCGCATGCGCTGCGCCGCCAGCAAATTGGCTGCGCCAATCGCCACGGCGAAGAACGCGCAGATGCCCCACGACCACGGCGAGTAGTGGAAATAGTAGCCCGCTTCGAGGGCCATGATTCCGGCTGCGGCGATAAAGGTTCCAACGCAGAGCAGAATCGATTCGGTAACGAAAGGAACGAAGGCAGAGACGTAGATGAAGATGCCGACCGCGCCGCCATTGATGGGGAGATACACCACCCCGAGCACAGCCATCGCGACCAGAAGCAGGTACTGCACGCGCCTGTTTCTGGAAAGAACCAGGCCGACGTAGACAGCGAGGAAGACGGCATAGAAAACCGCAAATTCAATCCAGGCCTTCGTGCTGTGCTCTGCGATGGGCTGCAGCACGAAGAACGCGGAGTAGATCAGCCAGATGAAGTCGTAGAGGCGACCGTGGCCGAACTCCTTCGCGAAACCATGGCCGCGAAAATCGGCCTCGGTCCGGCATGACTGCTCCATGACGGTTTCCAATTCGCCGGCCGTTCTGCCGGAAAGAAAGTCCGGCACGGCGGCCCCGTTACAGGGCGGCTCTTCACCGTTCGGTCTCAAAGACAGCTGGCTCAAGCCTTCGCCTCGCTGCGCGTGAAAAGGATCCACGCGGTTCCCAGCATCAACAGGGTAAATCCTGCCAGCACCTCCCAGTGCACACCCATGCTGCCCCCCTGGGAGTAACCGAAGACGTTCAGCGCGATCTGCGCCAGATGATACGTCGGCAGCGCCGGGGCGATCGCCTTGAGCCAGTGCGGCAGATAGGTGACCGGCATCCAGAAACCCGATGCGAACGACATAGGCAGATAGATCAGGTTGATGATGCCGGGACCGGCTGTCGGCGGCACAAGCAGCGCGATCAGCAGCCCCATCGCGGTGAACGGAATGGAACCGGCCAGCACCACCGCAGCCAGCCTGAATCCCTCACGGGCCGTCATGGTGACGCCGCCCAGCGTCAGGCCGAGGGTCACCAGCGCCGCCACGATGACCAGGGCGAAGGCTGCGCAGCTGATCGTCTTGGCCGCCAGATACGCGAAGCGCGGCATCGGGCTCGCCTGCTTCAGTTCCAGCCAGCCCTGGACGCGCTCCTGCGAGATGCCGACGCCGATGCCGAACAGGCACGCGGAGACCACGCCCATGCAGCTGTAACTTGGCATCAGGTAACGCGCGTACATGCTGTGCCGATTCGACGCGCCGAAGAGCAGGTAGAACATCACCGGGAAGCCGATCACCGACAGCGAAAACGCCCGCGTGCGAAGCAGCTTCACGAATTCGTAGCGCGTCTCCTTGCGGAAGATGCGCATGTAGTAGCCCAGGCTCAGGGCCCGTGCGGGCTGCATCGCGATTGCATTCGTAGCCATGAATCTCTCCTCTTCCCGACTCGCTACTTCCTACTTCCTGCTCCCTACTCCCTGTTCTTTGCCGTTAACGCCAGGAACGCATCTTCCAGCGCCGCGGCGGAGACTTCCAGCCCGTGCAGCGTCTCGTCGCGCAGCAGCATCTCGCGCACGACCTTTTCCGGATGCTCGGCCAGAATCACAACGGCCTCCCGATCCTGCTGCACATCGGTGACCGACGGCAGAGACCCCAGGAACTCCGGATCCAGTTGGGTGACGCAGCGAATCCGCCGACCGGAGACGCGATGCTTGATCTCCGCCGAGGTCCCTTCGCAAATCACGCGCCCCTTGTTGATGACCACGATGCGGTTGGCCAGCATGTCGGCCTCTTCGAGGTAGTGCGTCGTCAGCAGCACGGTTTTGCCTGCCGCGGAGAGCCCGCGCACTTCATCCCACAGCGCGCGGCGCGATTCGATGTCCATGCCGACGGTGGGCTCATCGAGAAAAATCAGGTCGGGATTCCCGCAGAGCGCAAGGCCGAACAGCGCGCGCTGCTTCTGCCCGCCGGAGAGCTTGCCGAACTGCTGCTCGGTGATGCCCTCCAGCTTCGCAATGCGCACCACATCGGCCACCGGGAGTGGATCGGGATAGTAGCTGCGGAACAGATCGATGTGCTCGCTGACCTTCAGCACTTCCGGCACCCGCGTAATCTGCAGCATCGCGCCGATGCGCGTCCGGGCATCGGCATCGCGCGGATCGCGCCCCAGCACGCGTACGCTGCCGGCGTCCGGTCCGATCAACCCCAGCAGCAGGCGCACCGCCGTCGTCTTCCCTGCGCCGTTGGGGCCGAGCAGCGCCACCACCTCGCCCGCGTGCAGTTCCATCGAGAAGTGGTCCAGAGCCGCGATCGAGCCGTAGCGCTTTGTGACCGCGTGCAGCTTCGCCACGGTGCGCGACTGGGACAGCGGAGCGGGCCGCCCTGCGGATGAATCCATGACTGCGGTTGCTGCCATCGTTTCTCTCCTGCCGTCCGGGAGTTCCAGCGGCAATGACAGAATCGCGCTGTCCCGCGACTCACGGCAGTGGGGATTGTCAGGAAAGCAATATGACAGATGTCATGATGGCAGCCGGTGGCCTGTCGCCTGTGGCCCGTAGTCCGTGGCCGGGAGCGGGTCGCTTAGTGCAGTTTGTCCGGAGGGGTGCGGTGGAAACGCGCATCGATGGGCTGGCGCCCGGCGAAGCCATCCTCCATCCGATGCCAGAAGTCGATCTGCCCCTCGCCGCGCTTCCAGCACAGCAGAACGGTCTCCCCATCGAGGACAAACGGGAAATCCAGCAGGCCGGTGTCGAGGTCCTTCACCTGCACTCCGGCGGCGTCGATCTCTTCGAGAGCTTCCCGGGCGCGCTGCACCAGCGCTTCCAGAGTGATCTTGCGCTTCTGCGCCACAGCCAGATCGATGAACATGCCGCCGCTGACAAAGACGCGACGCGCCTGCGCCGCCATCTCTTCCTGCAGATCGCCCGCCGCTTCTCTGGCTTCGAGAGCCCGGTTCAGCAGCGCCTCCACGACCGGGAGCAACGACTGCGCTTCATCCAGCGTGAAGGTCTTCATCGAATCAGTCCCCGGTCCTCAGCCGCCAGTGGCCAGTCCCCGTCAACGCACGCGCTCACTGGAGACCGGGAACTGTGAACTGGAGACTTTCTCAGGCGCGAACCTCCAGCATCCTGTCCAGCGCCACGCGGGCCCAGTATTTCACATCGTCGCGGACCTGGATACGGTTCACCACGCGGCCTTCGACGAGGTTTTCGAGCGCCCACGCAAGGTGCCCGGGGCTGACGCGGTACATCGTCGTACACAGGCAGCCGGTGTCGTCGAGCGTGAGGATGGTCTTGCCCCGCGGCGCAAATTCCTTCGCCAGCCGGTTCACGAGATGGATCTCCGTACCGATGGCGAACGTCGAGCCCTCGGGTGCGTCCTCGACAATTTTGATCAGCCGCTCGGTCGATCCCAGCGCATCGGCCTTCTCGCAGACTTCCAGACGGCACTCCGGATGCACGATCACCCGAATGCCCGGATATTTCGCGCGCACCTTGTCGACATGCTCCGGCAGGAAGCGCTGATGCACCGAGCAGTGGCCCTTCCACAGAATCACCTTCGCCGCGCGCAGCCGCTCCGGCGTGATGCCTCCGCCGATCTGCCATGGGTCGTAAACCACCATATCCTGCAGCGGAATGCCCATCGCATGACCGGTGTTGCGCCCCAGATGCTGATCGGGAAGGAAGAGAATCTTCTCTCCGCGCGCAAATGCCCACTCGAACGCCTTGCGCGCATTCGACGAGGTGCAGACCAGGCCGCCGCGCTCGCCGCAGAAGGCCTTGATCGCGGCCGAGGAATTCATATACGTGAGCGGCACAATTTCACCCTCGCGCGCGCCGGCTTTCCCGAGCGTCTCCCAGCACTCCTCCACCTGGCCGATCTCCGCCATGTCGGCCATCGAGCAGCCGGCGTTCAGATCGGGCAGGATCACCTGCTGGCCCTCATGCGCCAGCACGTCCGCGCTCTCCGCCATGAAATGCACGCCGCAGAAGACGATGTAGCGCGCGTCGGTCTCGGCGGCAGCCTTCGACAGCTTGTAGGAGTC
>JBKICP010000074.1:0-20597 GCA_046567085.1 Acidobacteriota bacterium | reverse complement strand
ATCTATCCCGGAAAAGCGTCACGTTGATAACGTCCTGGTCAGGAACAACTGACACCGAGATCAAGGCAGGTTTGCTGACACGTAGATGAGACCTGCCAGTTGTACTGGGCCCTTAGTTGAATGAGGAGGCAATTCATGAGACTGGTATCTGCAAGACCAGTGTGTCTACTGGTTTTGGTGATGCTATGCTTCGGGTTCGCGGGGGCAGTTTATGCCCAGCAGAACTCCGAGATCACCGGCATCGTCACCGATCAAACCGGCGCTGTCATATCGGGCGCCCAAATCACCCTTACCGACACCGCAAAAGGCACGACAGTCTCGACGGTCTCCAACGACGCCGGGTACTTCGCTGTGGGCGGTCTGAATCCCAGCACCTACGATCTGAAGGCGGTAGCGAAGGGGTTCCAGACTTTCGTTGCCAACGGACTGGTTCTGAACGTTTCGCAGACGCTGCGCAATGACGTCAAGATGCAGGTGGGCGCGGAAGCGACGACGGTTACCGTGCAGGCGAACGCGCTGCAGGTACAGACCGACGACAACGTGATCAGCTCGACGATTTCGTCGCAGCAGGTGACGCAGATCGCGACCGAAAACCGCAACTTCGCAGCGCTGGCAGCGCTTTCGCTGGGCGTCAGCTCGAATTTGCCGGACAACAACACGCCGATGGCCGGAGCGGGCGGCAGCAGCTTCAGCATCAGCGCGAACGGACTGCGCCAGAGCCACAACATCTGGCTGATCGACGGCGGCGAGTCGGATGACCGCGGCGGCGCCGGCGGCATTGCTTTGATGCCCCCTCAGGACGCCATCGCCGAGTTCACGATGCTGACCTCGAACTATCCTCCGGACTACGGCATTTCTTCGGGCGCGACCTTCAGCCTTTCGCTGAAGAGCGGCACGCGGGACTTCCACGGGACGGGGTACGAGTTCAACCGCAACACGGACTACGACGCGAACGATTACTTCAACAAGTTCAATACTGCGGGACCGAGTGCCTACACGCCGCGCCAGGTGCTGAACTACAACGTGTACGGCTTCAACATCGGCGGTCCGGTGATCATTCCGCACGTGTACAACATGGACCGGCAGAAGACCTTCTTCTTCGTGAACGAAGAGTGGCGCAACATCAAGGCGGGCTCCTCGACGAACACGAACAACACCCTGCCGACGGCAGATATTCCGGTGGCCGGGCAGGATCTGCACTACGTCAATCCGCGCTTCAACGTGGGCGGTACGCCGCTGGGCATCGTGGTGCCAGACGTACAGGATCCGGCATACCGGGCGAAGCTGACGCAGCTGGGTCTGACGCCTGGGCAGCCGTTCCCCAACAACACGATTCCGGCCGCTCTCTTCGATGCGAATGCGGTCCGGTTTTTCAGCGCCCATCTGATCCCGACTCCGGGGAACAACAACGACCAGTCTGTGGAGACGGTGAACGCGCCGATTAAGGTTCGCGACGACATCGTCCGCGTGGACCACAAGTTCAACGACAAGTGGGCGCTGATGGCTCACTACATGCACGAACTCGATAACGCCCACAACGCGAAGCCGATGCTGGGGTGGGACGGCGATACGTACAACACAGTCACGAGCTCGGAGATCACACCGTCGAACAGCGGCGCCATCAAGTTGAGCGGCAGCATCTCGCCGACCCTGCTTGTTGAAGCCAGCATGAACTACGACGGCAACATCATCGACATCATCAACAGCGCGAATTCGGCACAGCTTTCCGGCTGGAACGCGGGCAGCTATTTCAACAACGGCAGGACCAACGAGATTATTTCGGTGGACTGGGGCGCTCCGTACGGCACCAACCTCGAAATGGGATCGGCACCGTGGCACAACGCCGCCGAGGACTATGAGCCGAAGGTGGACGTGTCGTACTCGATGGGCAAACACGCTTTGAAGTTCGGGTTCAGCTACAACCGTTACACGAAGAACCAGCAGCTGTTCGGAAGCGGCAACGGGCTGTACACGTTCAAGGGCAACAACGGCAGTCAATACACCAGCAACGGCGACCAGGCGGCCTGCCAGGGGAGCAATCCGGCCCCGTACTGCGTGCAGGGCGACGCCATGATGGACATGCTGCTGGGCCTTGCCGGCAGCTACAACCAGCAGCGCGCGCTGCCGATCCGGCACTACGTGAACCAGACTCCTTCGGCGTATGCGATGGACACCTGGCACGTCAACCCGCGTCTCTCTCTGCAACTCGGTTTGCGCTACGATGCTCTGCCGCAGGCCTGGGAGCGGAACAACTTCATCGCCAACTTTAACCCGGCGCACTATCAGGCCAGCCAGGCGCCCTACTGGAATGCGGATGGCTCGATGCGGTCGAACGGGCCGGGCTTCGCGACGTTCACGGTGGATGGCTCGACGGATCCGGCGTACGTGAACGGTATCGATCTGGCAGGCCAGGCCGGCATTCCGCGTGGGCTGGTGAGCAACTACTACAACACCTGGCAGCCGCGCATCGGATTTTCCGACGACCTGTTCGGCGACGGCAAGACGGTGCTGCGTGGCGGGTTCGGAACGTTCTTCGAACGCCTGCAGGGCAACCTGATCTACAACAGCGCGACCGATTCGCCGTTCTCGTATTCACCGACAGCGAACCAGGTCTACCTCAGCGATCCACACACCAGCATCACGAACGGCCAGACGGCGGCGACGCCGTTCTTCCCGGGAGGCCAGTACGAGATGGCGCAGCACTTCCCGGATCCCGCGGTTGCGATGTACAGCCTTGGCGTCCAGCGGCAGCTCGCGCCGTCGGTGGTCTGGGTTGTGCAGTACGTGGGCAACGTGGCCTGGCACCAGGAAGAGTACCGGCACGACAACAACTTCCCGCTTTCGACGCCTTTGCAGGTCCGGGCGAGCGGCGGCAGCGTCGGCACTTATGTCAACGACTACGGGCAGACGGTCGCGCTCCCGACATCGGGGAACGGTCCGACGGCGAACAACTCCAACTCCTTCAGAACCTACCAGGGTATGGGCGATATCACGGCCATGGAGACCAACACCAATGGCAGCTACAACGGTCTGCAGACAGGGCTTCGTGTGCAGAACCGGTGGGGCCTGAGCGGCGAGCTCGACTATACCTATTCTCATGAGATTGACATTCAGGTGGGCGATAACAGCTGCTGCGTGAGCAATCCGTGGGTCCTGAAGTACGACAAGGGCGCGGGCAACTACGACCGCCGCCACATTCTGCAGGCGAACTATGTCTATCAGCTCCCGATCTTCCGTCAGTCGCGCGGTCTGGTGAAGTCGATCGCCGGCGGGTGGGAGGTATCGGGAACCTTCATCGACGAGAGTGGAACCCCGGTGGCGAACACGACCGGTATCTATTTCTCCGGTGTGGGCGACACGATCGGTCTCGGCGGCGGCTACCAGAACCGTGCCAACGTCAACGGCCGGGTTCACTACAACAAGAACGTGAAGGGTTGGTTCAAGGGCTCGCAGTTCTCTGCTCCGACACCGTCGTGGCAGGGAGGCCCGAATCTGGGCTTCGGCAACAGCAGCAAGGATGCGGTTGTGGGGCCGGGCCGTGTGAACTTCACGACTTCGCTTTACAAGGCGTTTGCGATGACGGAGCGCGCTCATCTGGAGATGCGGTTCGAGTCGTTCAATACCTTCAACCATGCGGAATTCCAGAACCTGAACACCACGCAGAACGGCAACAACTTCGGCTGGGTGAACAACGACTGGGGTCCGCGTACGCTGGAACTCGGCGGAAAGATCGTGTTCTAGGCTGAACCATCCACCTGGGCGCGGCGGGAAAAATCCTGCCGCGCCCATTTCTTTTGTGGAGCCAGACAGGAAGCCGCCTGAGAGAGAAAATAGAACCAATGGAAGAAGGGGACGGGCGCAGTTGAGGCGGGCCATTGAACTGGGAATGATCGTGATGCTGGCCGCAATGCTGCGCGGGCAAGCGGCTCCGGTGCCCGACGCCACGCGGGACCGGGCTCTGGCGCTGGAACGGCAGAACCAGGTGCCGGAAGCGGAGGCGGCGTGGCGGAGTTACAGCCAGGCGCATCCCGCAGACCCCGAACCGTATGCGCAGCTGGGTCTTCTGGAGGCGCGCCAGGGGCACTACGCAGCGGCGGTGCCGCTGTATCGCAAGGCCCTGCACCTCAATCCCAACGTGCCCGGGCTGCGGCTGAATCTGGGGCTTGCGCTGTTCAAGGGCGGCGAGCCGGGGGCGGCCATCGAGGAGTTCAGAACGCTGCTGAAAACAGCCAGCCCCGAATCTGCCGAGGCCCAGCGTCTCCGCCTGCTGATCGGGATGGCGTACTACGGGCTGGGTAAGTATTCGGAGGCGGTGCCGTACCTGAAGACGGCGGTAGCGCACGATGCGCAGAGTTTGCCGCTGCGTCTGGCGCTTGCGCACAGCTGCCTGTGGTCGAAGCAGTACCCGTGCGTGCTGGATACCTATCACCAGATTCTGACGCTGAATGCCGAATCGGCCGAAGCCGATATGCTGGCCGGCGAGGCCATGGACGAGATGCGGGACGATACCGGGGCGCTGGCGCAGTTCCGCGCGGCGGAGAAGACGAATCCCAAAGAGCCTTACGTGCATTTTGCAGTGGCGTACATGCTGATGCGGCAGAAGCGCTTCAGCGAAGCGGTGCCGGAGTTGCAGGCCGACCTGGCGAACGATCCTGCCCACGTGCCGGCGCGGGTGTATCTCGGCGACTGCTATCTGCGGCTGGAGGATCAACAGCACGCGCAGCCGGAGCTGGAGCTCGCGGTGCGCGAAGATCCTGCGAGCGAACTGGCTCATCTGGACCTGGGAATTATCTACGCGGCGCAGGGGAAAAATCAGGAGGCGCTGGCGCAGTATCTGGAGGCGGTGAAGCTGAATCCTCAGGATGCCGATCCGCATTGGCGTCTGGCGCGGCTTTACCAGGCCATGGGCGAGACGGAAAAGGCTCGCGCGGAATCGGCGCTGGTGGGCACACTGAAGAAGCAGGCGTATCAGAGCGTGTACGAGCAGATCTCAGGTGCAGGCGAGGCGCGGCCTTCGACGGAGACGGCAAAACCGCCGCAATAACCTGCCGGTGCTTTGGCGCAATTCCCGACATTCCCTGACCGCAGGAGCCCCGCAGATGGTTCGGGCGCTATGCTGGGGCATGCTGTTTGCGGTGAGGGGTGATGCAGGCTGAGGCGATTTCCGAAGTTGTGGCGGGTGCGGCGATGCCGCGTCCTCGCGAGGCGCGACCGATTATTTGCGTCGGGTCGGGCGGCATTGTTCGCGCCGCGCATTTACCGGCGTATCGCAAGGCCGGGTTTCCGGTAGCGGCGCTGGTGGATGTGGATGGGGAGCGGGCGCGGACTCTGGCGGGGGAGTTCGAAATTCCGATGGCCACGCAGTCGCTTGCGGATGCGATTCGACATGCGGGAAGCGATGCGGTGTTCGACATTGCGGTGCCCGCGGGCGCGATCGGGAAGGTACTGCCCCTGGTGCCGGATGGCGCTGCCGTGCTGATCCAGAAACCGATGGGGGAGACGCTGGAGGAGGCGCGGGCGATTCTCGCGCTGTGCCGCAGCAAAGGTCTGCAGGCGGCGGTGAATTTCCAGCTGCGGTGGGCGCCGGCCATGATAGCTGCGCGGCGGATTGCGGATGCGGGACTGCTGGGCCAGATGCACGAGATGCAGGTGCTGGTGGATGTGTTTACGCCATGGGACCTGTGGACGTTTCTTGCGACGGCGCCGCGGCTGGAGATTCTGTATCACAGCATCCACTACATCGACCTGGCGCGGGCGTGGCTGGGGAATCCGGCGCGGGTTCTGGCGAAGACGGTGCGCAATCCGCGGACGCCCGGGCTGGCGGCGACGAAGAGCACGATCCTGATGGACTATGGCGAGTGGCAACGGGTGCTGATTGCAACGAATCACACGAACGATTTTGAAGGAGACCAGGTGAGCCGCGTGCGCTGGGAGGGAACCGAAGGCGCGATCGAAGCGACGATGGGCGTGAATCTGAATTATCCGGTGGGACGGCCGGATACGCTGCGTTTCGCGCGACGCGGCGAGCCGTGGACCGACGTCGCCGTGGCGGGGAACTGGTTTGTCGATGCGTTTATGGGTGCCATGGGATCGCTGCAGGCCTATGCGGCTGGGGAGACGGAGGAACTGCCGACGAGCGTGGAGTCGGCGTTCGAGACCATGCGGGTCGTCGAGGCGGCGTATCTCTCCAGCGAACACGACGGCACACCGCTGCCGGATTAGTGGATTGTTTTTCCGTCGACGAACAGCTCGATCCCTGCTCTCTGCGTTGCGGCCTGTTATGCCGCCTTCAGGGAAGAGCGACCGACGGATGTCGATTCGGAGTGCTTTCCGGCATCAGCCCGACCTATGGCTCTGAAGACCACTGCCGCGACCGCGGCGCCAGCGGACTCAGCGACAAGATAGATCCAGAGGTTGGCCCACGACGAGAGACCCAGCAGAGAAATACCGACGGCCACGGCCGGGTTGAACGCAGCGCCGGAGATACTTCCGACAGAAAAAGCACCCACCATGACCGTGAAGCCGATGGCGAGTCCATAAAAGGAATTACCCGCTGTATCTTCCGAGGTAGCTACGTTTAAAACGACATATACAAGGGCAAACGTAAAAAGAAACTCTGCCAGCAGAGCGGGAAGGATTGCTGGATGCATTGGAGTCTCTGGTTTGCCTGCCGTAAGAGTCCTGACCGCCACGGCAGCCAGACCGGCACCGATCACCTGGAAGGTGATATACGGGAGGACATCGCGGGAATGGCATTTTCCGCGCAGCCAGACCCCCAGCGTCACTGCCGGATTATAGTGGCCTCCGGAGATGTGACCACCCGCAAAAATCATGATCATGAGCGACGAGCCGATAGCGAGCGGTGCGAATCGGCCCGCGTCGTGACCGATGACGGTCGATCCAACGGTCATTACCAGAAAAAATGTCCCGATCAGTTCGGCGAAGTACTTCTTCATTCCTGATTCCTCTCTGAGGCCCGGAACCGAAGCGGATATGGCCAGGCCCAGGCTTGGGCTCCGCTGTCGAACAGCAAGAGACGTGAAAGGTTGTATACCCTTATCAGCCCACAGAGCGATGACCAGAACCGGGCTTGGACTTCGTCACTCTTCTTTACGCCGCTCCGCCCCATCGATCTGTGATACCAGGGAAGCCACGATGAAGGACACGTCCAGGTCTCCGTCGGCAAGCGCCTTTCCGGAGAAGTCTCTCTGGGCTGCTCTGGTTGCGGACAAGACAGGCGCCAGAGTTCCCGCCGCTTCCATGACCAGGTTCAGATCCTTGCTCATCAGGCGGAGAGGAAACTGCGGCGAGTAGTCACGATTTCTGAGTTTTACGAATTTTCCGAATAGCGCTGCGGGAATAACCGTAGTTTTCGAAAGAACATCCAGTAAGACATCCTCGCTAATCTTGAGATAGGTTCCCAGGGCCACAGCCTCGGCGAGCGCCTGGAGTCCGACTCCGAGAAGGAGATTGACGACCAGCTTCATCCGTATGCCTGCGGAGTCGGCTCCGATAAAGAACCACTGGGCTGCAATGGACTCAAAAACAGGGCTGCATTGGTCGAATGTCGAGCGGCGGCCACCCGCAAAAAGGGTGAGAGTGCCTGCTTCAACCGCGGGAGTGGAGCCGGAGATTGCCACATCAAGGAGCTGAATCCCGCGCTCTCCGGCAACACGGTGAAGCTCCAGGGACAGCGCGGCCGAAATGGTACTCATCTCAATGATGGTGGATCCAGGCTCCGCCAGGGCCAACACACCATGCTCCCCGAGATACGTCGAACGCACGGCTCGATCATCGGCCAGGCAGGAAAGAATCATGTTGGAATCGGAGACGAGTGCTGCGAGGGAGGGCGCGACCGGAATACCGCTTCGAGCGATCTCCTGCGCCGGAGCGGGATTTCGGTTCCATGCACGGATGTTCCACCCGGCCCCGTAAAGCCGCTGCGTGAGGCGGCGTCCCATCAGACCGAGACCGATAAAACCAAGCCTCGCCGACCCTTTGGCGAGCGGAACGTTTACCTCGCTCATTCAACCTCCATCGTTCAGGTAACAGCGTTGAGGACCTTACCCATGGTCCAGGAGAACAATCGCGCCGGACTAACAGCAACCCAGACGAATCCGGAAGCAGACGAACGAAAGGTCGGCGCGTCCATCGTTCCGTTGTTCCTGCAGCCCGTACCTGCAAGCGCGGTTCCATTCCACGAGAACGCGTGCAAAGCGGCCCCGAAGGCGTTCGCGTGCTCTTCGAACACTTTCGGGTCATATTCTCGTCGCCTCCTGGCGCAGCGAGGGTTAAAGCGCCGTCTGCGAAGCCAGGGACTGAGCGGTCCTGTGACCTATATCTCGATTGGGTTTAGTGGTTCCGTTCCTTACCCACGGCTTCGATGGCCTATGTGGGGAACTCCGGAGACGACGTAAGTCATAAGTCCGCCTTCCGTCGAGGCCTGCCAGAAAGTCGAGGTTAGCGAAACGCTTTCGATGACGACAGGCAGGACCCACAGGCAGTATCGGCGGCCATGTCAACAGACGCCACAAACCTGGTCTCCGAGCCATGCAGGAACGACAAAGAGCGCCATTTCTCCTGTAACTTCCCCATCCTGCATGGCAACGATCTTTCGTGCCAGCTCGTGACCGATCACGACATCCTGAATCGAGCAGTTCAGCAGCCTGGCACTTTCCTCCTCAGAGAGGCTCTCGATGGTGCACATGACGAAGGCAAATCGCTCGAACGATGTCAGGGATGTTATCGCGGCGAAAGGCTGATAGGCTTTTGCCTCCGGAGGCGCCCAATCCCGATACGTAAGCCAGTACGCCGGCTGCAGGACAGGACGGATGGCATGGATGGCTTCCCGGAGAACAGCCCGACGGCCCTCGGTGTCGGACCAGATGAGGAACTCGCTGCGGCCGTCGACATATTCGTCCAGAGCTCTGGCGAGGCACTGCTCAGCAAGGTCCCTGTCTGCTGTTACGAGGTAAGACAGCAGGTACAAACAATTCATCTGATCGAGAATTGCGCCGCTGTACCGGGTGGCGCTGATGGATGCACATTGCGTACTGGAAGAGTCGACGGATAGCGGGTTGTACATAGGGATTCTCCAATCATCGGAACCAGCCGGCAAGAGGGCGCTGATACGTTCGAGAGATCAGTCTGCGGCTGTGCCTGCCGGACCCTGAATCATCCTGCGTCTGGCTTCAAGCCTTTTGCGGAGAGCCGCTCGCCCACGGTGCCTGCGCGATTTCAGGGCATTGACACTAATGCCAAGCGCGGGAGCTGCCTCCTCACAGGTTTGTTCTCCTAAGTCGCAGAGGACCAGCGCAACGCGGGTTGCTGGGTTTAGTCGCTCCAGCTCTGAAATCAGCAGATGTTTCCGCTCGTTTTCCGCATAGGATGCTTCCGGCCCCGGGCGCGAGTCCATGAATTCCAGAGGCACGTCGAGGCCCTCATCGGTGCAAAGGGAGCTCATCGCTACTTCGCGCGATTTCCGTGCCTTGCGCAGCCACATGCGCGCTTCGTTCATCGCAATACTGACGAGCCAGGTCGCGAAGGAACTGCGGGCGCCAAATTGCGAGAGGTTGGAGAAAGCCTTCATGAACGCCTGCTGAGTGAGGTCCTCGGCTTCTTCGAGACTGCCGGTCATCCGCCGCGTCATGGCCATCACGACTCGTTGATTGCGGAGCACGAGAGTTTCAAATGCCGCGGAGTCGCCCTGAATCGCGGCGGCCACCAGCGGTTCCTCAAGGGTGCGGCGGCTCACTGCGGCGGGCGGGGCGGGGGATGGGCACATATCGATTTCTCCGTGGGAGGTGGAGCCGGGATCATCGACTCCTGCAATCATGCGATTTCTGGACATAGCTGGTATCAGTTCGAGCTAGCTCGCGCGCCTTAATTCGTGCCGGCGGCGCGGAGGTGGCATCTGTTTCAGAGCGATTGGGCTTTTCGTGCCGAACCGCCGCAAAACATCGTTGGTCGTTTCCGCAACGCGTGTATTGGGCCGGTGAAAGGCCCGGGTGGCTTTGGATGCCAGCCGCGTGAGTAAATATCGGTTCGGGACGTGTTGTAAAGCGCCCATCACAAGTTCCGATCGCATCATGCCTCCTCCTGGTAAAGCGATTGCTTTCGATTCAGCAAGTCAGCCGCCAAACCAAAGCGAAGCTGCAGGGTGGATGGAGAAAGAGTTATGGCGCAGCGGTGGTACCGAAATTCTTCATCTTCAGCATGCGGGCGAGGCGCACGAAAACCACCTTCATGCGCTGGCGGATTCGCTCCACGAAAAAGTGGCACTCCGGTGTCAACACAATGACAGGAACCTGACCCGGAGTTTGCGGCGCCACATCACTCGGACCGGCCGGCTGCGGATTTGTCGCTGCGCTTGTGGGGCGCAAAGGTTTCCCGCTAAGCTTGCCACGTGGAAACATCCCGCAAGCCTGCCCGAAGGCCGCCTCAGGCGTCTCAGGAGCGCGACGATGGCTCGACCGTCTACGTGATTGATGACGATGCCGATGTGCGCCGGGCGATGGAGGGATTCCTGAGCAGCGCGGGGTTGCGTTGCGAAGCGTTCGCGACGGCAGAAGATTTCCTGCGAAGGGCAGATGCGCATGCGGCGGCCGGCTGCATGATCCTGGACGTCAGTTTGCCGGGGATGAGCGGCCTGGATTTCCAGAACCAGCTTCGAAGAGCGGGCGTCGAGATTCCCATCATTTTTCTGACCGCGCATGGCGACATCCCCATGACCGTGTCGGCCCTGAAGTCCGGGGCGGTTGAATTTTTCACCAAGCCGTTCAACGACGAACGCCTGCTCGATGCCGTCCGGGATGCGCTGGCGCGGGCGCGCGCGCTTCGCGAGGAGAGCGCCGAAGCTGCGGCGGTTCGGAGGCGATACGAACTTCTTACCGCGCGGGAGCGACAGGTCATGGATCTGGTTCTCACGGGCATGATGAACCGGCAGATCGCCGCGCAACTCGGCACCAGCGTCATCACCATCAAGGTTCATCGGGGACAGGTGATGCACAAAATGCAGGCCGCATCGTTGCTGGATCTGGCAAGGATGGCGGAAAGAATTCGCTAAGTCCTCACGGCCAGGGAATTGACCGGCACCTATACCCGAGGATAATTGCGCTGGGCGGGGGCGCGGTCCTATGGTCTGAATATGGCCATACAGAGTAAAAGGCGATTCGTTGCGATCATCGATGACGATGATGCGATCCGAATCGCCCTGAGGGACCTGATGGAAGAGTCGGGATTCGAGGCTTTTGCCTGCGCTTCGGCGGAAGAGTTTCTCGAATCCGGCAATAAGGCCGATACCGCCTGCCTGGTTACCGATATCCGCATGCCGGGAATTTCCGGTTTGGAACTGCAGTCGCGGCTGAACGCCGATCACCAGAGAATTCCTATTGTCTTTCTTACGGCGCATGGCGATGAAGATATTCGGCTGCAGGCCATGCGAGCCGGTGCGGTGGAGTTCATGACGAAACCTTTTGATGATGAAGTACTGCTCGGGTGCGTTCGCGCCGCACTCAGCAAGTGAAGCAGCGCCAACGAGGCACGACACATCAGGGGAGGTTTTGAGGTGAGTGTTTCGAAGCAAATCGCGTCCGGCGACTGCGGCGAGCGCCGTTTCGAGCAAATCATCGGCAACAGTCCGGCGCTCGAATCGGTACTGGAACAGGTCCGGCGCGTCGCTCCCACCGATTCGACGGTTCTGATCCTGGGCGAGACGGGCACCGGCAAGGAACTGATCGCCCGCAGCATTCATGCCATCAGCAATCGATGCGGGCGCCCCTTCGTTCGTCTCAATTGCGCGGCAATTCCTTTCGATCTTCTCGAGAGCGAATTATTCGGTCATGAAAGAGGAGCATTCACCGGTGCGATTGCGCAGAAGGTGGGACGCTTTGAAATGGCGAATACCGGCACGCTTTTTCTGGATGAGATCGGAGATATCCCTCTGGCATCGCAGCCGAAGCTGCTGCGCGTGCTGCAGGAGCAGGAATTCGAGCGACTGGGCAGCGGACAGACGCATCGCGTAGATGTACGGGTGATTGCCGCGACGCACCGCGACCTGAGTGAGATGGTCAGCCGGAACGAGTTCCGCAGCGATCTTTACTACCGCCTCAACGTTTTTCCAATCGATCTGCCGGCTCTGCGCCAGCGGCGGGATGACATCGTTCCCCTGGCGTGGCACTTCGTGGAGATGTTTTCACAGCGCGTCGGCAAGAACATCACGCACATTTCAGGCGATGCGCTGGCGACACTGATTGCTTATGACTGGCCAGGAAACATCAGGGAACTGCAGAACGTCATCGAGCGCGCCATCATTCTTTCCAACGATGGGGCGCTGGCCGATCCTCTGGTGCCGGCAGTTCGCGGCAACCTGTCGGATCGCAGTCCGGACAAGATCAAGAATGTCGAGCGCGCCCTGATTCTTCAGGCGCTGAACGACGCGCAGTGGGTGGTTGGAGGACCGGGCGGAGCTGCTTCGAAGCTCGGCATCAAGCGCACCACACTGATGGCGAGGATGAAGAAGTTCGGCATTGCGCGACCGGTCTGGGATGGCGCCCCCTGCGGAGCGCGAGAAGCATCCGGGGCCGGCTCCCAATCGCGGCCTTCCTGAGTTATTTCCCTGTACATGACCTATCCCGATGAGACGTTAAATCAGGAGCAAGTCTGCGATCGTCGTTCCGCGTTCATAGCGATCATCGAGTATTGCTCATGCCGGATAAGAGGCCGGCGGCAGGGCGAAATAGAAACTGGCGCCAGCATCCGGGTTCGAGGTCGCCCACAGGCTTCCGCCGTGCGATTCGACAATGGAGCGGCTGATAGCGAGCCCCATGCCTGTACCCTCTGGCTTGGTGGTAAAGAACGGACTGAAGACTTCTTCCGCCGCCCCGGGAGGTAAACCTGGACCGGTATCAGTGACGGAGATCAATACGCGATCGTTTGCATCCTGTTGCGATCTGAAGGTGAGGGTGCGGATGTTTTCCCCATTCTTCATGGCCTCGATGCCGTTGATCGCAAGGTTCATCAATACCTGCTGCAGTTGGATGCGATCGCAAAGGACGGGCGGCAGTGCGGAGGCAAGCTCGGTGGAAATGGAAACGCCGTAACGACCGGCTTCATTTCCGAGTAAGGCGATGATATCGAGAATCACTTCGTTCAGGTCGATCCATTGCCGTTCCGGCGTTCCTTTCCTGAACTGCATGCGGATGCGGCTGATAATCCTGGCTGCCCGATCGGTCACGTCCACGATCCGCGCGGCCGCCTCGCGTGCCCGCTCGATATTTGGCGTGTCGCGGGCCAGCCATCGCATGCATGTGCGGGCGTTGGTCATTGCGGCCGTAATGGGCTGGTTTACCTCATGGGCAAGAGAAGCGGTCAGCTCTCCCATGGTGCTCACCCGATTCATGTGGGCGAGATCGGCCTCGAGATGATGCAGGCGCTCGCGCTCCTGATCGGATCTCATGCGTTCCGTGATGTCGATCGTGATCCCCACATACTCATCGGAGACGCCGGATGGGGAGAGGAGGGGATGGCCAATCGCGTGCAGATACCGCAGGGTGCCGTCCGGAAGTGCAACGCGGAACCTCAGGTCCAGATCCTGACCGGATCCGAGGAGTGACTGGAACGTTTCGAGCACATGTTGCTGATCCTGAGGGTGAACACGGTGAAGGAACTCTTCAAAGGAGGGCAACGCTGCGTTCGGGTCGAGACCAAACAGTCGCGTGTGCTCGGCGGAAGAGTGAAGGGCCTGTTGGGTTGCGACATTCAGTCCCCAGCTGCCCATGTGGGTCAGGCGCTGGCCTTCGGCCAGGTAGGCTTCGCTGCGGCGCAGAGCTTCTTCGGCGCGTTTGCGTTCGATACCCTGTGCGATGATGCCAGCCGCAAACGAAAGAGCCTCGAGCGTATTTTCTGTAAGCGGCTTGCGGGAGAACATGGCGATAACTCCCACGATTCGGTCTTCGAGAACCAGGGGATAGCCGGCGAAGGCGATCATGCCTTCCCGCCGCGCCCAGTCGAGGTCGCTGACGCGAGGATCGGATTGGGCGTCGTTGGTGAAGTGCGGTTGTCTGGTCTGGGCGATGAGACCAATCTTGAGATATCCGATCGGGATTCGGCTGTGGAATCCGTCGAGGTGCGTATACATTCCGGCACTGGCCTGCAGTTCCAGCGTCCGAGCGTCGCTGCTGAGCGTCCAGATACGCGCGAAGGCGGCGTCGAGATGCCGGACCACCGCTTCCGCACAGCTGTGCAGAATTGCTCTCAGATCTCCCTGGCGGGACAGCGCGACTCCAATTTCCTCTCGAAACGCGGAGAGCCGGGTTCGCTCCTCCATCGCCGCGCGCAGGGCCATCTCGGCCAGCTTGCGTTCTGTAATGTCGCCGGCGATCCCGACGAAAGTGACCAGGTTTCCGGATTCGTCGGCGACCGGGTGACCGTTGACGTGGAGATACCTGATCTCTCCGCCGGGGAGCGCGATGCGGAACTCCACCTCGTAATCGGTCTTGCCGGCGATGGCACGCTCCACGGCGGACACATAAAGGTGACGATCTTCAGGATGGATGCGCTCCAGCCGCTGTTGCAGATTGGGCGGACCGAGCGCGGGATCGAATCCGTAGATGCGGTACCACTCGTCTGAAACGTAGATGGCCTGGCGTCCGTCGATCTTCCAAACCCAGGTGCCCATATGCGCGACGCGCTGTGCCTCGGTGAGATAGGCTTCGCTCGATCCCAGCGCTTCCTGGATGAGCTTGCGCTCCACAGCGATTGCGGCGAGCTGCGCGATCTGGCGAATCATCGGCTGCTCGGCGCGGTCAGGCCGGTGCGGGTCGCGATGGTACATCGCAAGCGATGCGATCACTTCGCCGCGTGACGAGAAGACGGGCGTCGACCAGCAGGAGCGCAGAGAGTGAAGAGCGGTTAGCTCGCGAAAATCCTTCCAGGAAGGATCCGTTGCAACGTCTTCGACGACGAACGGTTCTCGCCAGTATGCGGCGGTGCCGCATGATCCGGCGGCGAGTCCGGGCGCAGCATTCTCCAGCGCATCGGTATATGGTTTGGGCAGACCGGGCGCGGCGGCATGGCGCAGACGATCGCCCTCCAGCAGCAGGACAGCGGCGAGTGATCCGGGCGCGAATTCTTCCGCCAGCAGGCACAGCGCCCGGAGGATTTCAGGAAGCGGATCGCCTTTCGCAACCATTTCGAGGATCTGGTTCTCGCGCGAGAGGAACAGCTCTGCGCGTTTGCGGTCTTCGATATCGAAGCCGCCGCCGTACCATTTCACGATGTTTCCGTGCGAGTCTTTGCGGGGCACGTTGCGCACGAACCACCAGCGATAATGTCCCCCGGCATTCCGCACCCGCACTTCACGCTCCATAGAGCGGACCTCCGTGAGGGACTGTTTCCATTCGGCGGCAAAGAGGGCGCGGTCATCAGGATGAACGGCATCTTCCCAGCGCCAGCCGAATGCCTCTTCGGCGGGCAATCCCGTATATCTGTGCCATCCGGCATTCACGAGCTCGACCGCGCCATCAGGGGAACATCTCCATAATTGTGCCGGCGCCGCATTCATCACGTCGCGCAGTTCCTGTTCGCTCTCAATGGCTCGGGCTGCTTCGCGGCGCATACGTCTCGATAAGGAACTTCCGATGAACGCCACGATCAGGAATGCGGCCAGCGCATAGGCCTCCCGCCAATCCGTGAACTTCAGACGGCCCACGGGGGGCAGAATCCAGCTGAATCCGGCGACAGACGCCAGCGACAGAAAGATCGCCCAGCGGAGGCCCCAGACCGCCGCCGTGAGGAGGACGAGGCACAACAGGAGAAAGGAAGTGCGCAGCATCGGGCCCGGAAGTCCTGCAACAGCATTCAGGGCAACAGCCGCACCTGCGGCCAGCAGGCAGCCTGCAATCCGCAGCGCGTTACGGGCAACGAACGGTACCGACAGCGGAGTCGTGCGCTCTCCCATAGATTCCTCTCGCTCCAGTTTGGCGGGACCTGGGGGCTCGAACCTTGTGCATCGCGGCTTCCGAATGGGCGGTCGCGAAAATCATAGCCCCAGTTAGATGCCTGATGCGCCGCAAGGGAATCCGATTCTTCCGTCGATTGTTTCAGTCAGGCATAGGTTCTCCGGCCGCAAGACGCGAATCCGGGGTCTCGCGCCCGTCTCGACGATGTCTGGCAAAGGAAATGCAATACCGCTGGCAACGTGATCAGGGAGAGAAAGAATGGCATGGCGGAGGAACCGGGCGCAGCCCGATCGTCCGGAGCTCGTCCTCGCGGAGATTCCCGGGCCGGAGATCACCGGCAGCGGGATATTCGATCGCTCTCTGCAGAGAGACGAGATGCGACTGCTGATCCGGTCCAGGTGTGTCCTTTGCGGCAAATGCAGAATTGTCTCTCACTACGACGGCTCGCTGGCGGAATGGGAGAGCCATCATGCCTGCAAAATAACGCGTGGATGAGGGGCCATGCGGAGCCAGGTCCGCGACGCGGGATGGAATGCGGAGTGTCATCGTCCTGGCAGCAGGATTTCCACCTCCTCGAAAACAAATTTGCATACCCCTGGGGGGTAGGGGCATCCTATCAACAAAGGGGGAACTTCAGAACATGGAAGACATCAAGCTGACGATTGAAGGAATGCATTGCCAGGCCTGTGTCCGGCGGGTGACCAGCGCGCTCACGGGTGTGCCGGGGGTTCGCGTGGATTCAGTGGAAGTGGGTACGGCCAAAGCCGGTTTCGATCCCGCCACCGCCACGCCCGAACAAATAGCGGCGGCGGTGGACAGGATCGGGTTCAAGGCTCGCGTCGAGAAGTGAACTGGAGATTCGAAGATGTCGAATGCGATGATGACCGCGGCCGTGGAGGAGAAGGGCCCGCAGGCTGCTGAAACGGTGGAGCGGGTCAGCTTTCCCGTGACGGGCATGACCTGCGCGGCCTGCCAATCCTTCATTCAACGTACGCTGGCGGCAGAGGCGGGAGTGCAGGATGCGGCGGTCAATCTGATGCTGCATAACGCAACCGTGACGTTCGACCCGCGCGTGGTTACGACGGCGTCGCTGGTGGAGAAAGTGCGCAGCACCGGCTACGGCGCGGAGATGCCCTCTGCGCAGGAGTCGGTGCTGGAAACCCAGGAAAAGAGCGATGAAGATCAGCTGCAGGAATATCGCCGGCTGCGACTGAAAGCGGCGATCAGTTTTCTGGCCGGTCTGGCGGCCATGGTCGCTTCCATGCCGCTGATGAGCATGACGGGAGGAGGCAGTCTCGAGCGCATGAAGGATCCCTTCATGAACTGGTCGATGCGCGTGCTCGATCCGGCCCTGCGCAGTCTGATGCCGTGGCTCTATTCATTCAGCGATAACGCAATCCGGTGGTCGCTGCTGGTGCTGTCGGCCTGCATCGTTGGCTGGGCGGGTCGCCGTTTTTATGTCAAGGCGTGGGCCGCGCTGACGCACAGGACTGCGGACATGAACACGCTGGTGGCGCTGGGAACAGGAGCGGCGTTCCTCTATTCCATTGCGACGACGGTGGCTCCCGGGGTCTTCATCGCTCACGGCGTTGCGCCCGATACCTATTACGACGCAGGCCTGTTGATCATCGGGCTGGTGCTGGTGGGGAACACGCTGGAGAGCCGCGCGAAGGGGCATACCGCTCGGGCACTTCGCAAGCTCGTGCAGTTGCAGCCGAAAACTGCGCGCGTGCTGCGCGACGGAGCTGAGTTCGATGTGCCGCGGGACGCGATTCAGCACGGCGACGTTATTCTGGTTCGCCCCGGAGAGCGCATTCCGACGGACGGCGAGGTGATCGCGGGCAACAGCAGCGTGGATGAGTCGATGCTCACGGGCGAATCCTTACCGGTAGAAAAGGGGCCGGAGGACCGGGTGATCGGCGGAACGCTGAATCAGCAGGGAGCGCTTCGGTATCGGGCCACGACGCTGGGCGCAGAAAGCACACTGGCGCAGATTGTGCAGCTGCTCCGGGATGCTCAGGGGTCGCGAGCTCCGATTCAGCATCTGGCGGATCAGATCAGCGCGATCTTCGTTCCCACGGTGCTGGCGCTCGCCGTGATCACGTTTGCGGCCTGGGTCGTGTTCGCGCCCCATGCCGGCATCATGCAGGCGTTTGCCTCCGCCGTGACCGTGCTGGTGATCGCCTGCCCGTGTGCCATGGGGCTGGCCGTACCGACCGCGGTGATGGTGGCAACCGGGAGGGGCGCCAGCTTCGGGCTTCTCATCAAAGGGGGCGAGGCGCTGCAGCGACTGGAAAAGATCGACACCGTGGTGCTGGACAAGACGGGCACGATTACCGCGGGGCGTCCGGCGGTCACAGACGTACGCATCCATCGCGGCATCGGCTTTTCCCGCGAGGAGGTGATCCGCCTTGCGGCGGCGCTGGAACGCGCCAGCGAACACCCGCTGGGGGAGGCCGTGGTTCGTTATGCCACGGAACATCGGCTCTCCGTGCCGACGGCGGAGAACTTCCAGTCCGTTACCGGACGCGGCGTGGCCGGAATTGTGGCGGGGCATGCTGTGCTGATTGGCAATCCTCTCCTCATGCAGGATTACAGCGTGTCAGTAGAACCCCTGGCAGAGTTTGCGGAACTGGCCTCGGCCGGCGGCAGAACGCCGCTCTGGGTCGCTGTCGATGGCGTACTGGCGGCCGTGATTGTCGTGGCCGATACGATCAAACCCACCTCGGCGGCAGCTATTCAGAGGCTGCATCGCGAAAAGCTGCATGTGGTGATGCTGACCGGGGATAACGAACGGACGGCCCGCGCGATTGGGCGGGAGGTGGGCGTGGATGAGGTCGTCGCCGGCGTGCTCCCGCAGGGCAAAGTGGAAGCGATCCGACGGCTGCAGGCGGAGCATCGTGTGGTGGCGATGGTGGGCGATGGCGTGAACGATGCGCCGGCACTGGCCCGGGCCGATGTCGGCATCACGATGGCCAGCGGCTCCGATGTAGCCATGGAAGCAGGCGATGTAACTCTGATGCGCAGCGACTTAAACGGCGTAGCGGCTGCCATTGCGCTCTCCCGGGGGACGATGCGGGTGATGCGGCAAAATCTGTTCTGGGCCTTCGCTTACAACGTGGTGGGCATCCCGGTCGCCGGCGGAATCTTATATCCGATCTGGGGTCTGATGCTCAGCCCGGTGCTTGCGAGTGCGGCGATGGCCTTCAGCTCCTTTAGTGTAGTGACGAACAGCCTGCGCCTGAGCCGGCTGAGGCTTGAGTAAGGAGACTTATGGCGAAAAGGAAGCCCGCTGCGCATTCTGAGGATGCGTTTTGCGGATGTGAAATTCCGGTTGCAGGACGCAAGGCGATTGGCGTGGACCCTGAACTGAAAAAGTCAAATCTCCTGCGGCTCAGCCGCATCGAGGGGCAGGTGCGCGGGATTCGGCGCATGGTGGAGGAAGACCGGTATTGCGCCGATATTCTGACTCAGGTTTCCTCCGTTCAGGAGGCCCTGCGTGCGGTAGCGCGATCGCTGATGCGGAATCATCTCGCTCACTGCGCTGCGCACGCGATCGCCACCGGCTCGCGTGAAGAAAAAGAAGAGATGTATGACGAGCTGCTGGAGATGATCTACCGGAACGCACGCTGAAAATTTGAATCAGCCTGCAGCACTCCACGCGGCCCTCCGGCTCCTCACGGGAAACCTCTGTCTGCGAAAGGACACTCTTTGTCGGCGTTGAACCATGAACGGCGCTCTATCCTGATCGCCGAACTGCTGGCCGTGATCTTTATGGGAGCAGTTGCCGGCGCCGCCCATTGGAGCGGCGTCAACCTGCTGCTGTTTCCGGAACTGGCAGCGTTGTCGCATGACGTGCTGACGCGTCCGCGCGGCCAATGGGCCAGCCAGCCCTTTCGCCTGGTCTTGACGCCGACTCTTGCGGCGGTTGCCGGGCTGTTGATTACGCGTCACGCGCGCTACGGCGCAATCTCGATACTCCTGATCGTGCTGGCCGCCCTGGCCATCATTCGGCTGCTGCGCTCGGCGATCGGTCCGGCACTTTCTGCTGCCGTTCTGCCCATGGCCCTGGGTGAACGGCGCTGGTCGTATCCGCTGGCGATCGCCGCAGGGCTCAGCGGCCTGATCTTGCTGCTGTGGTTATGGAAAAGGTTCGGCCCTGCGATCCATGTGGCTCCCCGGCAGACGAATGAAGATGCCATCGACGATGCGCTGGAGAGTGAATCCAGAGGCCGCCCCTGGTTGCCCAGCCTGCTGATCTTCGTGCTGATCCTTGCAGCTGCGGGCGAAGTGACCGGGTTGCGCTTCCTGCTGTTCCCTCCGCTGGTCGTCATGGCGTATGAAATTCTTGGCCATCCGGAGTTACGCGACTGGATGCAGCGTCCTGCCTTGTTTCCCGTAGTGTGTTTCCTCACGGCTCTCGTTGGGCTTCTGGCCTGCCGGTACCTGGGAGGAACCGTGACTGGCGTGGTTGTTGCAGTCGCCGTCTCCATTGTGCTGCTGCGGATCTTTCGCATGCACATGCCGCCCGCTTTGGCGATTGGCCTGCTTCCGTTTGTCATGACGGCGCCGACTTTCTGGTATCCGCTCTCGGTGGGGATTGGGACGACCGCGCTGAGCGTCTGGCAGCCGCTGCCT
>JBKICP010000073.1:0-6407 GCA_046567085.1 Acidobacteriota bacterium | reverse complement strand
CAGCTGCTCGCCAACGGCGACATGAATGTGGACTTCAGCGCGCTGACCGCCGGGGCGCTGGTGCAGGAGCTTGATCCCACGGCGACGCATGTGGTGTGGCAGGGCACAACACCGGGCGCGGATCAGTTCCACGTGACGCGACTGCCGAGCCTCTATCCTGGAGTGCAGTGGTAAGGGAAGGGAAGTGCCTGCCCGGCCTGGCGTGAAGTTGTGCCGGGGGCGGGCGCAAATCCGCGTCCGATCGAGGTTGAGTCTCGGTTTTGCTCGATTGAACGCTTTGTTTTTGGCTACCGCTTGCCGGCGACAGGCTGCCCGGCTGCACTACTTCCAGCTGACTGCCAGCTGCCAGCGCAGGTTGCGCATTGCGGTCTTGCGCAGCACGCGCTCGTACTCTTCCAGTTCGGAGACCACCGCGGTTGTGTCGCGGCCCAGCGCCAGAGGCGCTTCCCGCAGAAAATCGTGCAATGTGCAGATGGTGATCAGCCCGTCCTCGGGGGAAAACCACTGCGGCGGCGGCAGCGTTCGCGCCCAGTCCGGATCGCCCGCGCCCTCTTCCAGCAGCAGGGCCATGGAATTTTCGTCGGCCGAGAAGAACTCCAGCAACGGCTTCACTCCGAGGCGGAGCGCCAGCTTTTCCAGGGCATCCTCGTTACGGGCCAGCGCGTGGCCGTTGACGAAGATGTCGAACCCAGGGTCCTCACCCTCCACCACGATGTACATCGATGCGCTCATGCCCGTCAGTCTACCTGATGAGAGGATGCCAGAAACCAGGGACGGGATGCAGCGTTGCCAGAACAGTAAACTGCTGAGGACATTGCCCTCTGCGGCTGAAAAGGATACCCCCCATCTCATGACCCGGAAAAGGCATATCCCCTGATGCTGCAACGTGGTACAGTCCGTCTCGATGACGGCGAGCGGCACTCTGACGGAGACCAGAACGCCCCGGGCGACTGCACCGGTTTTACATGTCCGCGGCATCCTGCTGGCTGCCCTGGCGATGCGCGCTTTTATCGCCCTGGCGCTCTTCGTCGACCATCCGGTGTCGGCTCTGATCCGGACCCGCTCCGAGATTTTCGCGATCTCCATCTCCCTGGCCTCGGGCCACGGCTTCAGCTCGCCCTTCTTCACTCCTTCGGGGCCCACGGCCTTTCTTTCTCCGGGGTACCCACTGCTGGTGGCGGGCATTTTCAAATTGCTGGGCATCGGCACAGCCGCCGCAGTGACGGTCCTTGTGTTGCAGGTGTTTCTCTCGCTCTTGATTGTCTGGGGAGTGATCCGCCTCGCCTGCCGGCACTTCGGGACCCAGGTGGCGAACATTGCGGGGCTCATGTGTGCTTTCTCTCTGCCGCTTGCGGCAGGTCCCTATGTTGTGTGGGAATCGTGCCTCTCGTCTCTGCTGCTGCTCGGCTTTCTTGCGTTGGTTCCGCAGGTGCGAACACGGGGGCAATGGGCCATCGCGGGAGCCGTGACCGCCCTGGCGGCGCTGGTGAACCCGGCCCTCCTGCCGACTCTGGTGGGCCTCGCTTTCCTGCAGGCTGTGCGCCTGCGGCGTATCCCCTGGATGGGCCTGGCGGTATGCCTGCTTCTCTACGCCCCCTGGCCAGCCCGGAACCTCGCCGTCATGCATGCCTTCATCCCGCTCCGTTCCAACTTCGGCTATGAGCTTTGGATGGGGAACCATCCCGGAGGCGACGGCGATTTTCATCAGGATCTGAATCCTCAGGTGAATTCTGAGGAGCGCTCGCAGTTTGTTGCCCTCGGGGAGCTGGCCTTCATGCGGGCCAAAACCCATGCCGCGGAGGATACCATCCGCACCCATCCCGGTCAGTTTCTGCTGTGGACGCTCCGCCGCGTCGTGCGATTCTGGACCGGCGCAACCCATGGCATGGTGATCACCGGAGCCCTGTTTTCTCTGCTTGCCTTGGCCGGCCTGTTCACTGCCTGGCGTACGCATCCGGACGTGCGAGCCTGGGCGATTCCGCTACTCCTTTATCCGCTGCCGTATTACGTCACCCATCCGGACGCGCGCTTTCGCTACGTCATCGATCCGCTACTCGCGATTTTGGCGGCCTATGCCATTCATTTGATCTACGCTCGGCTCCAGCGTCGCCAGGCATCGCCGCAGCAGCCGGCCTGATCGGGACCCGCTCGGAAAAGCAAAGGGCCGGATCCATGGATCCGGCCCTTTTGCACTACTGGCTCTGCCTACTGGCGGCTTCCGCCGCCGCTTCCGCTCCCGCCACCGGGACGACGGCCACGGCGACGACGGCGGCGCTGACCCCCGGGGCCGCTACCGCCCGGTGCCCCGGCGCGGCGCTCACCCTGCGGACCCTGGACGACGGGAACGCCGTCAGCGCGGTTGTAGTTGATCTCTTCGCCTTCTTCGAGATCGCTCTCGTTGTCGTCGAAGTCTTCGCCGCCCTCGATCATGATGGTGCTGGCATTCGAGGTGGGCTGCCGCTCTTCCGGAGGCGCTGCCGCCGGGCGTTCCTGCCTTGCCGGCCGCTCGCCGCGATCTCCGCGGTCGCCGCGCGGGGCACGTTCGCGCCCGCCACGATCGCCACGATCTCCACGGTCGCCGCGTTCTCCGCGATCGCGCTCGCTGCGTTCGGGCCGCTCCTGGCCTTCGCCGGAAGCCGCCATGTCACCGCCCTGGGCCGGTTCGGGCAGGCCCAGCTTCTGGCGCTGCTCCCGCAGAACCGCCTTGCGCGACAGCTTGATGCGATTGCCTTCGACGCCGAGGACCTTCACCATCACCTGGTCGCCTTCGCGCAGCTCGTCCTTCACCTCGCGGACGCGATGCTCGGCGATTTCGCTGATGTGCAGCAGGCCGTCGGTGCCCGGGAAGATCTCCACGAACGCGCCGAACTCCGCCAGCCGGACCACTTTGCCGAGGTACGTCTTGCCCACCTCGGGCACGGCGGTCAGGTCGTTGATCATCGCCAGCGCCTTCTTCAGGCCTTCCTCGTCGCTCGACGCCACGTTGACCTTGCCCGTGTCGTCCACGTCGATCTTGACCTGGGTCGCTTCGATGATGCCGCGGATGGTCTTGCCGCCCGGCCCGATCAGATCGCGAATCTTGTCGGTCGGGATCTGCAGGGTGCGGATCTGCGGCGCGAACTTCGACTTCTCGGTCCGCGGTCCGTTCAGCACGGCTTCCATGGTGTCCAGCAGGAAGAGGCGTCCGCGCCGCGCCTGTTCCAGCGCCTCGCGCATGATCTGCCCGGTGATCCCGCCGATCTTGATGTCCATCTGCAGGGCGGTGATTCCGTTGCGGGTTCCGGCGACCTTGAAGTCCATGTCGCCGTAGTGATCCTCAGCGCCGGCAATGTCGGTCAGGATGGCGTAATCGTCGCCCTCCTTCACCAGGCCCATCGCGATGCCGGCCACCGACGACTTCAGCGGAATGCCCGCATCCATCAGCGCCAGGCTGGCTCCGCAAACCGAAGCCATCGACGACGATCCGTTGGATTCGAGGATGTCGGAAACCACGCGCAGCGAGTAGGGGGATTCGGTTTCGCTGGGCAGAACCGCGCTGATGGCGCGCTCCGCCAGGGCACCGTGACCCACTTCGCGCCGGCCCACACCGGTCATGCGGCCCGTTTCGCCGACCGAGAAAGGCGGGAAGTTGTAGTGCAGCATGAAGCGCTTCCGCTGCTCGCCTTCGAAAGTCTCCAGCCGCTGCGAGTCATCCGTGGTGCCCAGCGTTGCCGTTACCAGCGCCTGCGTCTCGCCGCGGGTGAACAGCGCCGACCCGTGCGTACGGGGCAGGACGCCCACTTCAATGCTGATCGGACGAATCTGGTCGAAGGCTCGGCGGTCGGGGCGGATGCGCTCCTTCGTCACCTGCTCGCGGAAGAGCCGTTCGCGCAGCGTCTCAAAGTAGTGGGCCAGCTTTTTCTTCGCTTCGCCGGCTTTTTCGTCGGCGGGAATTTCGGCCTTCAGCTCGTCTTCGATCTGCTTGACCAGCGCGTAGCTTTCGAGCTTCGGATGCGCCTTGGTATCGAGAGCATCGGCCAGGCGGCTGCCGACCTTCGCTTTCAGCGCTTCGTAATAGGAACTGTCGAACTCCGGCGCCTTCACCGCGCGCTTCTGCTTGCCCGCGCGCGAAACCAGATCTTCGATGGCGGCGACGATCTTCTTGATCTCCGCGTGGCCGAACTCGATGGCCTCGATCACGGTTTCTTCCGTGGCTTCGGCGGCTCCGCTTTCAATCATCACGATGCCGTCTTTCGTTCCCACTACCGTGATGTTGACCTTGCTGTCTTTGCGCTCCGAATAGGAAGGATTGACGACGAACTCGCCGTTAATCTGGCCGACGCGGACCGCGCCGATGGTCGCGCCGAACGGAATGTCCGACAGCGCCAGCGCTGCACCCGCGGCGTTGATGCCGACGATGTCCGGATCGTTTTCCTTGTCCGCGGAAAAAACCAAGGCGATGATCTGGGTCTCGTTGCGGAAGCCTTCGGGGAACAGCGGGCGAATCGGACGGTCGATCTGACGGCTGGTCAGAATCTCACGCTCGCTGGGGCGGCCTTCGCGCTTGATGAACCCGCCGGGGATGCGGCCGCCGGCATACGCGTACTCGCGGTAGTCCACCGTGAGCGGAAAGAAATCGATCCCCTCGCGGGGATCCGGGGCGGAGACGGCGGTGGCCAGTACCACGGTGTCTCCCGATGTGACCAGGGCGGCGCCGGATGCCTGCTTGGCCATGCGGCCCGTCTCAAAATGCAGTCGCTTGCCTCCGGCAAGTTCGACCGAAACCTCTTGCTTCATAATTTTCCTCGTTTCTTCAACCAATAGGCGGGGGTATCCGCGGCCAGGCGGGCGAAGGGGAGCCGGGAAAGAAGCGGTGGGTTACGGATTCAACTCGCTGCATCGAACCCCGTCTGGGAAATCGGCGTCGCCGTCAGGATGCGCTCCGCCTCGGAGTCGGTGCTCTCTCGGTTCTCGTCGCTCGCGCGCCGAAGACCAGGCCCGTACGTGCTACTTCCGAATGCCCAGCTTCGTAATCACGGTCCGGTAACGATCCGAATCGTGGGTCTTCAGGTAGTCCAGCAGGCGGCGGCGCTTGCTGACCAGCATCAAAAGGCCACGCCGCGAAGCATGATCCTTCGCGTGAGTCTTGAAATGTTGGGTCAGGTCGCCAATACGCTCGCTCAGGACCGCAATCTGCACTTCAGGACTCCCGGTATCGGTGTCGTGGGTGCGATAGCGCGCGATAACTTCGGATTTCTTTTCAGGTGCCAGCACTTGTGTGCGTACTCCTCTGATTTTTCTACAGATACACTTCCTAAGTGTCTGCACCAAGAATAACATGGCTGGTCCGGACGCGCCACCGGAAGGGGATCGGGAATCTTCGTTCCTTCCGGCCCCGTGCGCGTGGTGCCGGTCGCCTTTTCTGCCGGTTGCAGTGCCTGGAGCCGCGGCCTCGCCCGGAACGGCGGGTCCGTCGGCGCTTCCGCCTCCCCTCACAAGCCCTGTGCCATACTGATTTGCGGTTCATCTCGGCGCAATGCATCCTTCTCCCAACCCGGACTTCATGCGCCGGGCGATCGCTCTCGCCTCCGAGAATGTCCGCACCGGCCGCGGCGGGCCCTTCGGCGCCGTCATCGTGAAGGATGGGGCCATTCTGGCTGAGGCCTGCAACACCGTCACGCGCGACAACGACCCCACCGCGCACGCCGAGGTCGGCGCCATCCGCGCCGCCTGCCGCACGCTCGGCGGTTTTACGCTGAAAGGCTGCGAAATCTACACCAGCTGCGAACCCTGCCCCATGTGCCTCGCGGCGCTCTACTGGGCTCGCATCGACCGCATCTGGTACGGCAACACCAGCGCCGATGCCGCCCGCATCGCCTTCGACGACGCGTTTCTCTATCGCGAAATGGCGCTCCCGAGCCGCGATCGCGCCATCCCCTCGGCCATGCTGCTCCGCGATCAGGCCTGGGAGTCATTCCAGCTCTGGCTCGACTCCCCGCACAAGACGCTGTATTGAATGCATTCTCCTTCTCGCTGCAGCAGACGACCAATCGCCGCCTGATGACCGCTGAACGCTGTCCGCTATACGCTGTCTGTATGGAATACCGACTGCTCGGCCGCTCCGGACTCAAAGTCTCTGCCCTCAGCTTCGGCGCCGCTACCTTCGGGGGCGGCAACGAATTCTTCAAAGCCTGGGGTTCGACCCAGGTGGACGAAGCACGCCGCATCGTCGACCTCTGCGTTGACGCCGGCGTCAACCTCTTCGACGTCGCCGACGGCTACTCCAACGGCCTCGCCGAAGAGATCCTCGGCAAGGCCATCCAGGGGAAGCGCAATCAGCTCCTCATCTCCACCAAGACGTTCTTCCCGATGAGCGACGCGCCGAACGACCTCGGCACCTCGCGTCATCACATTCTCGAGGCCTGCGA
>JBKICP010000072.1:0-15333 GCA_046567085.1 Acidobacteriota bacterium | reverse complement strand
CCGCCACCACGTGCGCGAACGACCAAACGTTCATCGTGTGCTCGGAGGGCATCGACGGCGTGTTCGGCCAGATCTTCGGGCCGCCCGGCCAGAACCCGCCCTTCGCGTTATCCAGCTTCGGATACTCGCGGTCCAGCGCATACTTCAGCGTCTCGTCCAGAATCCCCGCGTCGGCCATCGCCTCGGCCGACAGCACCGCCGTCTCCTTCAGATAATCGTTGCCTCGGATCCGCCCCAGGAAGTATCCGCCCCCTGCAGCGGCAAACGGCGCGTACAGCCCCGCGGCATCGGACAGTGTGTTGAACTTGTCCTCACGCGACGGATTCACGCCCAGCTTCTGAATCGCCCGGGTATCGAAGTGCAGCGTCACCCCCGTGGCGACCCCAAAGGGCACGATCCACCACAGGTCTGCTGCCGGCGCATGCAGGGGGCTCAGGACGATTCCTTTCTCGTCCTCGGCCACGTGTTTCACGCAAACCACCAGGGTATTCAGGTCGCACGGCCGCGTATCCGGACCCGGCGGCAGATTCCTCACCGAGGGCGTACCTGCGGGTGCCGGCGCCGATGGCAGATTCTGAGCGACGCCGGCCACCCCGCAACACCCCACCACAACCACCATCCCAAGCCACTTCAGCATGTGCCCATCATACGAAAGCGGCCCGCGCTATCCGCCTCCGGTATCCTCTGTTACATTCCGTCACATTTCCGGAACCACCCAGCTCCTCCTTCCGTATCGCCCCTCAGGAGCCTGACCCATGCAGACCCTTCGCCAGGACCTGGCCTACGCCTTCCGCCAGATGCGCCTCTCCCCGGTCTTTACCCTCACCGCGATGCTCACCCTCGCCCTCGGCATCGGCGCCACCACGGCCATCTTCTCCCTCATCGATACGGTCATGCTCAAGTCCCTCCCCGTCGCTGACCCCGCCAGCCTCTACCGCATCGGCACCGGCGACGACTGCTGCATCGAGGGCAGCACCCAGGACAACTGGGGCTTTTTCTCCTACCCCTTCTATCAACAAATGAAGGAGAACACTCCCGAGTTCTCCTCCCTCGCCGCCTTTCAGGCCGGTGGAGGGACGTGGAGCGTTCGCCGCGGCCAGAGCGATCGCGCCGCCAAGCCCCTCCGTGGCGAATACATCTCCGGCAATTACTTCTTCACCTTTGGGCTCAACGCCTTCCTCGGCCGCACCATCGGTCCCGCCGACGACCAGCCCAGATCCCTGCCCGTCGCCATGCTCAGCTACCGCGCCTGGCAGCAGCAATATGGATCCGATCCCTCCGTCGTCGGCTCCACCTTCATCGTCGACGGGCACCCTGTCACCATCGTCGGCATCACCCCGCCCGGCTACTTCGGCGAGACCCTCCGCGCCGACCCGGCCGAACTCTGGCTCCCCCTCAATCAGGAGCCCGTCTTCGCCGGACCCAGCTCGCTCCTCCACCATTTCCAGGCATGGCTCCGCGTCATTGGCCGTCTCAAGCCCGGGGCCTCCACCGCGACCACCGGCCCGCGCATGACGGCGCTCCTCCGCGCCTGGCTTGTCAACGACAGCGGCATGCCCGCCGACTGGATGCCCGACATCAAAGCCGGCCTCCCCAAACAGAACATCAAGGTCATTTCCGCCGGAGCCGGCGTCGCCATCATGAAGGAGAACTACGCCGATTCCCTCCACATCCTGCTCACCGTCTGCTGCCTCGTCCTCCTCATCGCCTGCGCTAACATCGCCAACCTCCTCCTCGCCCGCGGAGCCGCGCGCCGCGCCCAGACCTCCATCCGCCTCGCCCTCGGCGCCTCGCGCAAGCGCCTCATCCGCCAGAGCCTCACCGAAAGCATCCTGCTCTCCGTCTTTGGCGGCCTCGCCGGGCTCGCCGTCGCCTTTCTCGGCGTCAAGATCATCGTCGCCATGGCCTTCCGCCACGCGCACTTCGTGCCCATCTCCGCCTCGCCCTCGTTCCCGGTTCTCGGTTTTGCCTTCCTGCTGTCGCTCGTGACCGGTGCTATCTTCGGAACCGCTCCCGCGTGGCTCGCCACCCACGCCGATCCCGCTGAAGCCCTCCGCGGCGCCAATCGCAGCACCCGCGATCACGCCTCCTGGTCGCAGAAGACCCTCGTCATCGTCCAGGCCACGCTCTCTGTGGTTCTGCTCACAGGCGCCGGACTCCTCACCCGCTCCCTCACCAACCTCCAGCATCAGGACTTCGGCTACCAGATCGACCACCGTGTGACCATCGCCCTCACCGCGCCCTGGTCCTCCTACTCCCAGCCCCAGCTCGATGCCATGTATCGCGAGCTCGACGATCGCCTGAATCACATCCCGGGTGTCGAACGCGCTGCTCTTGCGCAATACACCCCGCTTACCGATAACTGGGGCGAGATGGTCATCCGCCAGGGCCAACCTATGCCCGGCAACGATGAGCACTCCGGCTCCTCCTGGGATCACGTCGCTCCCGGCTACCTTGAAACCCTCGGCCAGCAGCTCGTCCGCGGCCGCTCCATCTCCGATGACGACACTGCTTCCACCCAGAATGTCGTGGTCGTCAACCAGGCCTTCGTGAAGCAGTTCTTCAAGCCCGGCGAAGACCCAATCGGCCAGTTCTTCGGTCTCGATCTTCCCCGCTACTCCACCACCTTCAAAATCGTCGGGGTGGTCCGCGACGCCAAATACATCGATCCCGCCAACACGGAGCCGACTCGCCCGCTCTTCTTTGTCCCCCTCGCCCAGCATGTCCAATACGCCGACGGCGGCATGATGCAGACGATCGATGACGAGACCCACTTCATCGAAGGAGCCGTCCTCAAAATCCACGGCAGCATGGAAGGGCTCGAGCCGCAGATCCGCCGCGTCCTCTCCGAAGTCGATCCCAACCTCACTCTGCTCGGCGTTCGCACCCTGCAGGATCAGGTCGACGCCCGCTTCGATCAGCAGCGCGCCGTTGCCAGCATGACCGGCCTCTTCGGCATCCTTGCGCTGATTCTCGCCGCCGTCGGCCTCTACGGCGTCACCGCCTACACCGTCGAGCGCCGCACCAGCGAGATCGGCGTCCGCATGGCCCTCGGCGCCGATCGCGTCGGCATCGTGCGCCTCGTCCTCCGCGGCGCCTTCCTCCAGATCCTCATCGGGCTCCTCATCGGCATCCCCGCCTCCATCGGCTGCGCCCACCTCATCTCCACGCAGCTTTACCAGGTCAAAGGATGGGACCCCGTCGTCCTCGGCGGCGCCATCGTCACCCTGACTTTCTGCGCGCTGATCGCCAGCATCATCCCCGCGCAGCGCGCCGCCTCCATCGACCCGGTCAAAGCGTTGAGGACGGAGTGAACGGAGTCATCCGGGCTGGCGCCTGTGGAAGCCAGGGACGATTAGCCTGAATCGGTCAGAGAAAAGCTGTTAGCCGTGTACCGGGTGGGTGCCCTTTGTGCTGAAGACTGAACGCTCGATCGGTCCACAACGGAACGCCGGCCCGAAGATCGAAGGCTCAACCCAAAAAGAAAGAAGTCGCCACTGGTCAAAGCCAATGGCGACTTCGAGGTCTTCGCTAACCGCTATTCGCTAAAACGCGTAGCGCAGCATGAACTGCATCTCCCGATCCGACGAATACGACTGACCCTTCGTCGTGATCTCGCCGAACGTCCCGCTGCCCGGCGTCGACATCCCCGGAGCGTTTCCCGACCCATCCCAGTTCGGATGGTTCGTGAAGTTGAACGCCTCGGCGCGGAAGATCAGCTGCTGGTTGTCATGCCGCGGCACGATGTGGAACGGCTTCTCCGCTGCGAGGTTCCAGCTCTGGAAGCCGGGGTTGTAGATCAGGTTGCGGCTGCCGCGCGGAGCAAACGTTCCGTACGCTGGATGTGCCAGAGATCCGTCGGCATTCTCGAACGCCGCCGGATTGAACCACCCGGCCGCGCCGAAATGCTTGTTCACCTGTACCGGCTTCACCGCGCCCCAGATCTGCGATCCCGCGCCCGGCCCAACGCCGGCATAATCGTTCCCGTTCGAAACCGAGAACGGTGTGCCCGTCTGCGCCTGCGTCACCCCCGAGATCTGCCAGTCTCCCAGCGCATTTCGGATCAGCCAGTGGCCGGAGTGATCGGCATACGGCAGGTTCCACATGTAATTCACCACCAGCACATCGCGAATGTCGAAGTCCGCCGGTCCGTAGTCGATGCTCGGGTTGTAGTAGTTCGGCAATTCGTAACCGCGGCTGGAACCGAAGTCCATCAGCTTCGCCCACGTGTACGCCACGCCAAACAGGAAGTTGTTTGTCAGACGCCGCTTCAGGTCCACCTGCATCGCGTTGTACGTGGAGCTGCCATGATCCGACATCTCCACGATCGACGAGTACCCCTTGAAGGGCCGCAGCGCATCCGGAGCCACCTTCGGATTCGCGATCAGCGATCCCGGCTGCAGCTCGTTGATGTCTTCGATCTGCATCAGGTGCAGTCCCCGCCGTCCCACGTACGACACCGTCAGCGTTGCCAGCTTCGACAGCTCCTGCTCCACGCTCGCGCTCCACGCCCATGCTTCCGGGCTCGGCAGGTTATAGGTCTGCGACGAAACCTGCAGCGGATACAGGCTCTGCGTGACCCCGCCCGGATTATCCACGTTCCCGTTCGTCACCGATTCCGCCGCCTGGAACGGCGCGTTACCGCCCAGCTGCACCACGTCGTTCACGCCCATGCGCTGCACGAAACGCCCGCCGCCCAGCCGCACGACCGTCTGCGGCGCAAACTGCCAGGTCACGCCCAGCCGCGGCTGGATGTCCGACCACACAATCGGCGAGTAGCTCTTGTTGTAGCCATGGAACAGATCGTTGTACTGACCATTCAGCACCGAGGCCGGCACGTGCCCCTTTGCCGACGAAGGGAAGTGGCTCCCCGGAATCACCATGCCGTCATATTGATTCCCGCCCGTCTCCGTTCCCGTCACGGGATTCACGGTCGGTGCCGCTGCCGGATCGTAGTTGTTCGCGTTGAACATCGACTGGTTGCCCCACAGCGCGTAGTACGGCTGGAAGATGCTGTAGCGCACGCCGTATTCCACCACCAGGTTCGGCCGCGCGCGCCAGTTGTCCTGCGCGAAGAACTCCCCTGAGTTCGCCCGGAACAGCGTGTACGACTTCTGCCCGATCTCCCCATAGGAGTCGAACAGCCCCAGCGCCGCGTTGCTCACCGCCGATCCCGACGTCGGCTGGTTGTTATGCAGCGCCGTGAAGATGAACTGCCCGTTCTGATTGTTCGTCGCACCCGGCGTCGTGCTGCTCACGTCGATCTGATCGAAATCGTTCTCTCCCGAGTACATCCACAGGCCGCCGAACGTGAATGTGTGGTTGCCGACGACCTTCGTCAGATTATCGGCCAGCGAGATCACCTCGCCGCCCGAGTGCGAGGGATACGGGCCGCCGTCCAGCGTTCCGAAGTCCGTGATCTCAATCGTGGGAATCTTATTCGGGATCAGCTTCTGATCCGCCGGGAACAGGTACGGAAAATTGATGCCGTACTTCGTGCGATCGTACAGTCCGCTCGACAGATCGTCGGTGATCGTCACGTGATCGGTCGACGCCGACGCGGTCAGGTCGTTCACCGTCGTCGGGCTCATCGTCCACGTCCAGTGCAGCACGCCCACCTCGTCCGGCCAGTTCCAGATCTGCGGCGTGCGATTGAAGTTCCCCGCAAACGGATTGTCCTGGTAGTACGTGTAGTGCAGGAACGCGAAGCGCAGCTGGTGCTTCGGGGCCGGCAGATAATCCACCGTCACTGAGTCCTTGCGCTGGTTCTGCGGATACGGCGCCGAAACCTCCCAGTTGTATGACGGCTGATTCTGGTTCGGCGCCGGATACGCATTCAGCAGCGCCAGCCCGTTCGGGCTCAGACCGGTGGTAATCACGTTGTTCGGATACGGCGCGCCCGTCGACGGGTTCTTCAGTTGCACCGGCGCCTCGAAGATATTCGGCTTCAGCAGTTCGCTGAAGTTTCCCGTCCGCATCAGCGCCGTCGGCACTACGCCCGTCTGCGTCGGCGTCTGCCGGTAGCGCAGATACTCCTGCGCCACCACGAAGAACAGCTTGTTGCGCATTCCATCCCACATGTGCGGAATCGCGACCGGCCCCGCCAGGTTCCATCCGAACTGATTGAACCGGAAGGGCACCGGATGATCCGCTTCCGTCGGATTGCTCGATTGCTTCCGGATCCACGTGTTCGCGTCAAAGAATGAATTGCGCAGATACTCGAACGCCGATCCGTGAAAATCCCGCGTGCCGTAGCGAGGCACCTGCGCCAGAATTCCGCCCGACGTCCCGCCGTACTCGGCCGGGTAGGTCGTCGACAGGATCTGCATCTGCGACACCGTATCCACATCGGCCACGCCTGTCGTCGTCCCGTTGCCGCGCGTCCGGATCATCGGAGCGCCGTCCAGCGTTACCAGAATCTCGTCATTGCGCGACCCGCTGATCTGCGGCCCACCGAAATCCGGCGTGAAGTTGAACGACGTCAGCGGCGCGCCGCGCGTCACCCCCGGCTCCAGCTGCGAAAGATAAATCGGATTGCGCCCGTTCAGCTCCGCGGACTTCACCTGCTGACTCGTCACCAGTTGTCCCACCGCCGCGGACTGCGTTTGCAGTGCGTTCGCATTCGCCTCCACCTTCACCGTCGTCGTCGAGGTGCCCGGCTTCAGCGTGAAGTTGAGCTGCCGCCCGATGTTCGGATCCACGATCACGTTGTTCTGTGTCTCCGGCTGGAATCCAGAGATCGTCGCGTTCACTGTGTAAGTGCCCGGCGGCAGATTCGTCACCGTGTATGCGCCGTGTCCGTCCGTCGTCGCCGTCAGCACCTGTCCCGTCGCGTCGTTCGTCACGGTGATCTTCGCGTTGGGCACCACGGCCCCCGAAGGATCCTCCACCGTGCCCGATACCGAAGAAGTCGTGTTCTGCGCGAGTGCCGCCGGAGCGCACGTCAGCAAACCCATAGCCATCGCGACCAGCGCCGCGCAGCCGATGCAGCTACGAACCGTCTTCCATCCGGAAGCGCGCCCTAAACTTAGTCTTGTTAACGAATTAATAATAGTCACGGGCAAAACTCCGCCCATCCGCAGGAAGATCCTGTCGCGCATGCATGGCCTCCGGTTGAGTTTTCTCTGCTGTTCTTGCCTGACCCGGCGTTACTCGCGGGAGACTCAAACCGAGCGCGATTCTGCTGAAAAGGCCGGTGCCCCCCGGCAGCCTTTATAACGATTCGATAAAAGAATTGTCAAGATGATCAATAATTAGATCGTTATCTGAGGCGGAACCTGGCGCTCCATCCTCCGTCCCTGGCGGGACGCGCCCCCCTGCGGGCACTGTTTCCTTCGATGCTTCTGGCACCGATTTTGCTCAGCCCGAACCCGGAAATTCACTTGCCGCCATCCCCCTTCTCATCGCAAGATGGTGGGCAATCGTCCCCTGGACCTTCGACCCATTCCCCGGCTCTCCAGTCGATTCCAGCGCTGCAGCGTTGCCAACTCCTCACTGGAGCATAAAACCCATGCGCCTCCTCGCATCCTCGCTTCTCCTTGCCCTCGCGACCCCCATCGCCCTGGCCCAGTTGCCGGTCCAGCCCATCTCCGCCTCCGACGCCGCCAAGCACATCGGCGAGAACCGCACCGTCTGCGGCGCCATCGTCAACGAGCACATTGCCTCCTCCAGCCGCGGCACGCCCACTTTCGTCGATATCGATCAGGCCTACCCCAATCAGGTCTTCGATCTCGTCATCTGGGGCGACAAGAAAGCCGACGTTGGCAATTTCCCGAAATCCGGAAATGTCTGCGCCAGCGGCACGATCATGTTGTACCGCGGCCACGCCGAAATCTTTCTCGAAGACTGGCACAGCTGGTACGTCCCCAACAACAATCCCCAGCGCGCCGCGATGCGTTAGCGTCGAGCCTGCGGCTGGCGCGGTGCCCGTCCTCCGTGCCCCCGGATCAGGCTCGCGCTACTGCTGCGCTCTGAGATCTGTGCTCTGAGATCGGCTCCCCATCCACGACCGCAGGCTCACCGCATATACCCCGATACAAAACAGATTCGCCGGGATAAATCCGAACTGCCCGGTCCGCGCTCCGATCACGCAGATCACTACGCTGTTCACTCCCGCCACCACCAGTCCGCCCCACATCTTCCTGCCCACCAGCACTGTCGACAAAACGGTCAGCGCGCACGACACGGTATCCAGCCGCAACATAACCAGCAACAACCTCCGATCCCAGCATGGCTGCCGCTCGTCACAAATACCGTGATCGATCGCACATCGTGAAACCCTGCGCCTCTGCAACGCGTACCGAGTCTCCCCCCCGAGGTGTGTCCAAACCCGCATGACGATTGTCATTTCTCTTTCCTGACAATCGGCACTGCATTCTCCTGGCCCGCATCGCGCACAGTGATGCATGTCAGGAAAGAGTGCAGCCATGAAGCTCCCCACGTCTTCACGATTCGCAACCTCCCTCGCCGCGGCTCTGCTCCTCGGCGCCTCAGCAGGCGCGCAGCATTGCCCCGGAGGCGCCCGCGTCGAAGGCGCTGTCCTCGATCCCACCGGAGCGGCCCTTCCCAACGCCACCGTCGCCGCAAAACACGGCACCACCACGACCGACGCCAGCGGCCACTACGTCTTCTCCTGCCTTGCCGCCGGAACCGCACACCTCACCGCCACCGCGCCCGGTTTCTCCGCCAAAGATCTCCCCCTGCACGTGCGCGCCGGTGAAACCCTCCATCTCGATTTCCACCTCGCCCTCGCCACCGTCAACACCAGCGTTCATGTCGGTGACGACAACAGCGGCGCCTCGCTCGACTCCGATCACGGCATCGGCACGCACACCCTCACCCAGAAAGACATTGCCCAGCTTGCGGACGATCCCGACGACTTCCAGCGCGAGCTGCAGATCCTCGCCGCCGCCAACGGCGGAGCGCCCGGCGCCGCCCGCATCACCGTCGACGGCTTCCAGAACTCCAGCGCTCTCCCGCCTAAATCCTCCATCGCGCGTATCGTCACCGCGCCGGACATGTTCTCGGCCGAGTACGACGCGCCTCCCTATGCCGGCGGCCGTGTCGAAATCTTCACCAAGCCCGGCGCCTCGAAGTATCACGGCGCGCTCTTCCTCACCGACAGCGAAGGCGTCTTCAACGCCAACGATCCCTTCTCCACCGTCGCCACGCCGGCCAGCCGTCGCCGCTACGGATTCGAGCTCAGCGGCCCCATCACCCGGACCCGCAGCGACTTCTTCGCCGCTCTCGAGAAACGCGACATCAACGAATTCAACATCGTCGACGCTGTCACGCTGAATCCAAACGCCGCAGACCCCACGCCCACCGCGCTCCACCAGACCGTGTCCGCCCCGCAGCGTCTCTGGATCGCCTCCGCCCGCGCCGACTGGCAGGCGACCCCCTCCGACGTCTTCACCGTCTCCTTCGCCGCCAATACCAACAACCTGACGAATCAGGGCATCGGCGGCCTCGTGCTTCCCAGCGCCGGTTACGACTCCACCGTTAGCGAGTACGACCTGCGCGCCACCAACACGCAGACGATCAGCGTCAATCTCCTCCACGAAACCCACGCGGCCTTCACCTGGAAGGACACCGCACAGTCCCCGCTCTCTACCGCCCCCGGCCTCAATATCGCCGGATTCTTCCTCGGCGGAGGCAGCGCCGCCCAGGACCTCAACGATCGCGAGCGCAACCTCGAAGTCGACGAGGACCTCCTCTACACGCATCGCAGGCAGACCTGGAAAATCGGAGCGCAGTCCCTCGGCATCTTCGTCCACGAGACTGACCCCAACACCTTCAACGGCTCCTTCCTCTTCGGTGGAGGCGAGGCGCCCGCACTCGACGCCAACAACAACCCCACCGGCGCCACCACCACCATCTCCGGCCTCGAGCAGTACCGCCGCGCGCTCCTCAATCTTCCCGGAGGCACGCCCACCACCTTCTCCATCACCACCGGTACCGCGCTCGTCCCCTTCACCCAGTGGCAGCTCGCGCTCTACGCCGAAGACACGGTGAAGATCAGCTCGCGTCTCTCCCTCTCCGGCGGACTCCGCTATGCGCTCCAGACCACCCCCGCCAGCGTCGCGAACTTCGCGCCGCGCGTCGGGCTCGCCTGGGCCATCGACAAGCATTCCAGAACCGTCCTCCACCTCCACGCCGGTCTCTTCTCCACCGTCGTCCCTGAAGCCGTCGCGCTCGAAGCCTACCGCCTCAACGGGACGCGCCAGACCGAGCAGCTCATCTACTCCCCCTCGTTCGCGTCGCCGCTCACACCTACCGGCAGTTCGCTCGACATCGCCACGGTGCGCACGCCTCTGCGCGATCTCGCCCAGGTCCCCAGCTTCCAGTCCGGCCTCGGCGTCGAGCACGACTTCCCCCACCACTGGCACGCGCAGGCCAACTTCTACTCCGGCGAAGACTGGAACGACCTCCGTTCGCGCAACATCAACGCGCCCATGCTCAGCGCCACCACGCCGCCGACTCTCGCCGCAGCGCTCGCCGCCCCGCGCCCCATCGCTCCCAACAAGAACTTCTTCGACTTCGAAGCCACCGGCCACCTCACCGGCCGCGTGGTCTTCCTCGGCCTCGATCAGCACAGCTACAAGCGCTTCGCCTTTTTCCTCGGATATCTCTACTTCCACTTCACCAGCGACACTCCCGCCAACGCCGGATTCGCCCAGTCCGCTTACTCCAATCAGGGCGAAGCCGGGCCACCCGACTGGGAAGCACGCCACCGCCTCTTCTTCTTCGGGAACTACAACCTCCCCGAAAAGCTCACCCTCTCCGCGCAGATGGATGCGCAGTCCGGCGCGCCTTACAACATCACCACCGGCACCGACAACAACGGCGACGGCGTGTTCAACGACCGTCCGTCTTACGCCACCGCACCCGGTCCCGGCGTGGACGCTACGCCCTTCGGACTCCTCACCGCCAACACCGCCAACGGCAACGTCCCCCGCAACCTCGGCACGCAGCCCGCCCTCCTCCACCTCGATACGAATCTCAGCCGCGCCTTCCATCTCGGCAAAGCCGACCGCGGCCGCACTCTCACTCTCAACGCGCGCGCAGCCAATCTGCTCAATCACACCAATGTCACCGCTGTCTCGACGGTCCTTGCGCCGCAGCCGTACTTCGCTCAGCCCATCGCCGCCGAATCCGCACGCCGCATCGAGTTCGGCGCGCGCTTCGCCTTCTGAACTTCAACCGCAAAGGATCCACGCCATGCTCCCCGACTTCGCCTCGTTCTCGCGCTTCGCAGCCGCCGCGCTGCTCGCGCTGCCCCTCGCCCTCACTGCGCAAACCGTGCCCACTACCACGCTGCCCCTGGCTGGCGTCAACTACCGCTACTGGCCGGAGCAGATCGTCCAGTGGATCGGCCCCGAGCTGCCTTACTCCATGATCGTCGCCAGCATCGACAACCGCACCCAGCCCGCCCTCTACGACATCGACCTCATCCCACGCCAGGGCGGCAAGCCAGTCCACTACACCAACTCCGCCTCCCAGCTCGCCATCCTCGAAAGCACGGGCCAGGAAGCCCACCAGGTCGCCATCCAGTTCGACGGACCCTCCGACCCCGAGAACGGCGCGCAGTACATGTTCCGCTTCAATACGGAGAAAGGAACGCCCGTCGTCTGGCAGTTCGTCCTCGGCACCGACGTCTCCGAGCAGGGCAGCGGCCTCTCTCCCGTCCCCGCGCCCATCCCCATCCTCATGTACCGGGAGCAGGGCGGACTCGCCGGCCAGGGCACCGCCCTCCAGATCGGCGGCGTCACCTCCACCGCCGATGTCTGGAAAGAAATCGCGCAGCCGCCTTACTTCGTCCCCTATCGCGGAGCGCTCTCTACCGGCGTGCACGTCCTCGCCTTCTCTCCCGGTGACACCGCATGGAAATCCGTCGCGGGCCAGCTCACCAGCGCTGCCGGCCGCACGCTCTCGCTCGCCACTGCCGCCGCTGACGCCACCCTCACCGATCAATCGCTCGGCGTCACAGAATCCATCGCGGGCTCTCCGGGATCGATCACGCGCGTCACCTTCGCGCCCGCCGGCGTCAAAGGCAATCACTCCGTCAGTCTGCAGTTCTCTCCGGCGCTCGCACCCGGCAGTCGCAGCAGCTTCGAAGTAGTAGCCGGCAAAAAGACGAAGATCGCCGCCGGTTCGGTCGAGGAGTCCGCCGGCCCTGCCGTCACCGACGCCTGGTCCTTTACTTCACCCGACGCGGTGAAGAACCTGACCGCCAAAGCCACCGCCAGCCTGCAGCCGTAAAACAGGCGTACCCGGGCGCCCCATTCAAGCCTTCGGTTTGGCTTGAGTGGGGTAGCAGGTGGCTGTTGTTCGCTTGAGTTGGGGAAGCGGCTGCTTTTAGCCGCGTTCAGCGGGAGCCAGGTCCGTGACCGTACGGTCGTAGATACCGACCAGCGAATTCCAGCGGACGTAGAGCAGCTCCTCCAGCATCTTGATGCCGTCGCGCAGATAGCTGATGCGGGAGCGCTCGTCGTGACCCCAGGTGACGGGGACCTCTTTGATGCGGTAGTTGCGCTTGAGGGCGATGAAGAGGATCTCGGGATCGAAGCCCCAGCGCTCGATGCGCTGCAGCTGGAAGATGGTCTGCGCGGCGGAGCGGCGGAAGGCCTTGAATCCGCACTGCGTGTCGGCGAAGGGGAGGCGCATGATCATGCGCGTGACCAGATTGAAGCAGCGGCCGAAGAACTGGCGATAGAGGGGCTGGTGGATGGTCTGGCGGCTGACCTCGAGCCAGCGCGATCCGATGGCGACGTCGGCGCCGTCGCGGATCGCGTCGAAGAGGCGTTCGGCCTCGGGCATGGGCGAGGAGAGGTCGGCATCGGTGAACATGACGATGTGACCGGAGCCGTGGAGAAGCCCGTTGCGAACGCTGTAGCCCTTGCCGCGGTTCGCGCCGTTTTCGATCAGGCGGATGCGCGGATCGCGCCGCGCGAAAGACTGCACGATGGCCGCCGTATCGTCCGTCGAGCCGTCGTTGACGACGAGGACCTCCGCATTCCAGGCCTTTTCATCGAGCGTGCGCAGAACTTCGGTGAGCGCGGGCCCAATGCGGGCGCTCTCGTTGTAAGCCGGAATGACGATCGTGTACTCAGGGTTCACGGGCAGATTCAGTCTTTCAATCGGTAACTGGACTACTGTTCTTTGGACGACCAGGACTGCAGGACGGTCGCAAATTGCGTGCGTTCCTGTGAACGGGGTGTAACAAATATGATACGCGGCTTTTGACAACCCGGCGAGAGCGATCTCACCCAGCGAGATGACTGCGGTGCTACACTCGCCCTTATGGATGAACCACTTACACCTCCCGAGAGCGCGCCGCAGAGTTCCCCTTCCGGTTATCCGCAGCAGACGGCTTCTGCGTCGGGTTATGCTCCGCCTGCGTCGAGTTATGCGCCTCCGCCGCCACCGCCCGGCTATAGTGCCGGTTATGCGGCTGCGGCGCCGGGAGCCCTCGGCTACGGATTGCCGCCGAAGCGGCGTCGGGTGTGGCCGTGGGTGGTGGCCGGCAGCATCGTGGCGCTGGTCTTTCTGATCTTCGGCTCGATCGTCCTGTGGTCGGTCGCCCGCTCGTTTGGAGGCGGCGGGACCGACGGGCTCAGCGCGCTGGGTACTGACAGCATCGGCGTCATCGACGTCGACGGCGAGATCCTGTCCGCCGACACGCTGGTCGACCAGCTGCGCAAATTCAACGAAGACGATGACATCAAGGCCATCGTGCTGCACATCAACTCGCCGGGCGGCGGGGCCGCGGCCTCGCAGGAGATTTACCACGAGGTGCTGAAGATTCGCGAGGCGAAGAAGAAGCCGGTGGTCGCGTCGATCGAGAGCATGGGCGCCAGCGGCGCGTATTACATCGCATCGGCGACGAACAAGATCTACGCCAACGATGCCAGTGTGGTGGGATCGATCGGCGTGATCATGGAGTGGACCAACTACGGCGATCTGCTGACGTGGGCGAAGATGAAGCCCGAGGTGATCCATGCCGGCGCGCTGAAGGATGCGGGCGATCCGACCCACGCCATGACTCCGGAGGAGCAGAAGTACTTCCAGGGGCTGGTCGATAACATGTACGGGCAGTTCATCGCCGATGTGGCGAAGGGGCGAAGTCTGCCGGCGGATCAGGTGAGGGGTCTGGCGACCGGGCAGGTGTGGACAGGGCAGCAGGCATTGCCGCTGCATCTGATCGACGCGGCGGGCGGCTTTCGCGATGCGCTGCTGGCGACGGCGAAGCAGGTGGGCATTTCCGGCGAGCCGAACATCGTGAAGCCGGCGGTGCGGCATCGCTCCGTGTGGGATCTGATCGACTCCACGGACTCGCTGGTGCACGAGCCGCAGCAGATGATCGAGCGGCGCCCGGGGTTTTATTTCCTGTGGCGATAAGCCGCCGCAAAAATCCTGCAAGTGATTGACTTTGCAAGCGCAAGAGAATGCATCTACTATGGTGACGAGAGGGCTAACCCAAATCGGAGCAAACCCCACCATGACGAAAGCCGACCTTGTCGAGGAAGTAACGAAGCTGGGCGACCTGACCCGCCGCGACAGTGAAACCATTGTCGAAACCATTTTCGATTCCGTGATCGGGGCGTTGCGCTCCGGGGACAAGATCGAGATCCGCGGCTTCGGGAGCTTTCGCATCCGCCAACGGAAGCCGCGCGTCGGGCGGAATCCGAAGACCGGGACGAAGGTGGAGGTGCCGGCGAAGAAGGTTCCTTACTTCAAGCCGAGCAAGGAGCTGCGCGATCTGGTGAATCCCGGGGTGAAGACGGAAGAGCCGGCAGCAGGCGCCCCCGACGCGGGAACCGCGGCCTAAGCGGACCTGAATCCCGGGCTTCGAGCGCACCGCAATTGTGGCTCGGTTGCATGCGAGGTGGAGCGGTGCGGTTCCGGGTCGCAAAGTCGAATCGGCGGCCCTGACTCCGAGCGCGGCCGCTGGCTTCCGCCAGCATTTCCCAAGTTGGGAAATTTGCGCGCGCGAAATTTCGCAAAAAAAATTCTTCCAAAATTGGCGCTGCTTTGTTTTCAGCGAGATGCGGGTGATGCGGACCTGGATCCCGCTCGCAAGTGCTGCGGAATGTGTCAGATGCGTCCCTGGCTGAGGATGCCGCAAACGCGGCCGGGTTTGCGGCATCCTCAGCTGAGTTGTGCGGATGTGTTTGTCCCCGAAGCAGATGCCGACGGCCGAGTTTGCCGCAATGTCGGCTGTGTTTGCCGGGGACTCGGATGAGTTTGCGGCAGAGGCGGCTGGGTTTGCCGCAGACCTGGATGAGTGGAGGGGCGAGTGGAGGGGCGAGCGAGAGACGCGGGTGGAGAGGG
>JBKICP010000071.1:11936-15760 GCA_046567085.1 Acidobacteriota bacterium | reverse complement strand
AACACACGCACCTCAGCACAGATGCGCTGAGCCTGCGCGAGGTCTGCAAGCACCTGCGCATCAGACGCAGCCAGGCGACCCGGTGGATCGAAATGGGCCTGCTCAAAGCGGTGCGAAGAGAATCGAGAACGGGTGTCGTGAGCTATCTCATCGAGTTCGATGCTCTGCGGAAATTCTGCAAGGAACATCGCAATCTGCTGGTCACGCGCCGGTCATCGCCGAACCGAATCCGGTTCCTTGAGGAATTCGTCTTCGCGCCCAAGCATGCCGAGCTGCTCCGAACGCGCGAAAGCAAGCGCGAAGCTGAGGCCTTTGAGCGCGGGGAATATTTGGAGGACACGAGAGGCTCTCAAAGGAGCGCCTGATCACGGCAGGAAAGGCCCTTGTCCTTTCAAAGGTTTCTCAGGCACGCAAAAAACGAACGACCGCCAGGAGGTTTTGATGCTCGATCATAATCCAGGTCCCGACCAGCAGGATCGTCGGGGCATTCACGCTGTTTCTCACAGTTCAGGAGAGAGCAGGCCGCCGGCAGGTTCCACGCCCCGGCCGCCCACCAGTCCAATCTCGGTTCCGTTTCAACTCGTCGCAGACTTTGTCGTCGAAGGCGACAGGGTAAGGCAATTTCTGCAGGACCCCGATCTGAGCCCCGAAGAGCGTAGCCTCTTCCTGACGATCATCAATACGCCAGAAGCGCTCAACCGCATTTGTGGCGTTGTTATGGTTCTGGATCTTGTTTCGGATTCGGAACGCTATTTCAGCAAAGGGATTTTCGGGCCGCAGCTTGAGATCACTGTCGACGCTATCCTTCCATCCCTCCCCGGCGAGATCCAGGACTATTGGACCAGCATGCGTCGAGTAGATCGGGAAGGCTTCGACTTTTGGATCGATCGCATGTTTGAGCCGTTCCACGCTTCATTGAGGAAGACCGAGATAAGGGATGTAACCACAGGCGAGTCGGTTCCATTCCGGGGTCAACAACGATAATCACAGTTGGCCAATCCCTTAAAGGAGCGCCTGATAGCATCCGGGCCGAAATCCGCAACCGGCGCATCGGCCAGGGTGATGGTGATTCCGATTCGCTGACAAGCGTGCGCGGGCAGTATCGACTTCATTGATCGTTTGAAGAAGCCACTGGCGCCGCGCGGCGGTAAATTCGACGACGCGGGCCTGCTGTCCGGCGTAAATCACCAGCGCGTACGGAACTGTGACGTTCATCTGTTCTTCGACCAGGGCGCAGTAGGCCAAGGCCTGAATCATGTGGTTCGGATAGACGCCGCCGCGCGTTGGTGGGCTGTATGTATTCTTCAGCTCGACTGGAACGGTACCTTCGGAGGTGCGGATCAGACCATCGGGTTTTCCCGAAAGGCCGAGAGTGGGCGAGCGAAGCGGCCGGCCGCGGAAGGGCAGCGCTGCCAAATCCTGATAGAACAGGTCGCCAGCCGGAATTCTTATTTTCTTCCTCTCTCGGGATGCCAGCCGGAACAGGATGAGCGCAAGAAGGATCAGGGCGAGCGCAAAATCCAGAAAAGTTTCGAGTTCGATGAAGAGCTGATTCATTTGGGGCTTGAGTGTCTGGTCGATTGAGTTCCGTACGTCCGTCAAGGACGGCTCTAGGCTATCCCAGAAGACGCGAAAACCCACGAGACGGATGTAATGACCTGGTTCTTCTCCTGCCAGGGATTCATCCCGTAATTGGCTCGAAGAACATCGCTGCGAACCACCTCAAAACTCTCGCGAAACTTGTCCTTGAGTTCGCGCTGCCACTGAAAGGAGAGATTCGCGGGCGTCACGATCAGCGTCCGTTTCACAAGGCCACGGATCTTCAGCTCCTTCGGGAGCATCCGCGCGCCATGGACGTGTTTTTTGCCTCTGCGCTGCCAATGGCCGCGCAGACCGCCCGCCGCCGGGCAGCGAGGATCTTTGTTCATCCCTCGGACCTGCAGATCGAACTGATGTATGGCGGAACGGTCGAGGCCGTCCTCGCTGTCTTTCAATCCAAATGTGCCCTGAAACCGGAGGAAGGCGCCTTTCGGCGCTATCTGCTGCGGTCTATGGTGCTGGGCGCAGTCCGCGCCTACTTCCGGCGCGAGGAGAACGCGAGCGTCCGCGCGGCAGCCGATCTCACCGCTTTTGCGATCCCGAAAGGGCTCTCTCGGAACGAGGTTGAGGACGCGATCATCGCCTGGGAATTGCTGAACCGGGTGACCATGTTTCCGCAACTCCGGCCACCCGTGCGGGCCACCCTTGAGTGCATTCGTTCTCTGGGGCCGGATCATGCGGTCAAGGAACATGCCTTCACTGCGTCAGGAGACCCGGATGCATGGAAACGGGAGCGGGGCCGAAGGCCGATTCTCGACCCGGCGGTGATCGCTCAGGCGATGGGAGTGAGCAAGGCAAAGGTGCACCAGTATCTGCGCGAAGCCAGAATCATTCTCCGTCAGGCGTTCAATCACGACGGCAAGTTGTTTGTGACCCGTTGAGAACGACGGTCTGTAGGCCACACTCCGATGTGGCCCACAGACCGCTGCAACACCCCGCGCCAGCCACGCTTCGCCCGTGGTTGGCGCTTTTGTTTGCCATATACCCGAATTGGAGAAACTCATGAATCGTGAATCGGGACAGTATCGTTTCGCGCGCCTCGAAGCGTATCACACCACGCTGGCGCGCCTGGAAGAGAAGTTCAGGGACAGGGCCGTCAACCTCGGAGAGATGAAGGAGGCTGTTGCGGAGCAGCTTAGGAAGGAATGGTTGTGCGCACCTTGGCGCAAATCGGAAACTGAGCTTGCAGGCTGTCGGGAAGGCATGCGAATTGCTGGTCTTCAGTTTCTTTCGCACGCCCGGCAAGACGGACCTCTCACCGCCGCCCTCCACGCCGATCAAGTCCGTAAACTGTTCCGCGGCGGCTCGAGTAAATCCCAGATCGCACGCCGTCTTCACATCGGCCGCACCCCTGTCCGCCGTACCCTGGCTGCTCCGCCCAGGAAAAAGTAGTCCCAACCTCGGTTACGCAAGCCCGCCGAAAGGACACGATGCATTCACAGAAACCAGATTCGGAATCGCTCAGCTTGTCCTAAACGATCGCTCTCATCTCAATCTGACAGCAAGTTCGAGATTCCATATTCCGCATCACGCCGCCCCGGTCAAGTTGGACGGATATGGCGGTTCGGTCAAACCATCAATGAAGCGGAGGTGGGTTCTCAAGGGAACGCTCGGTATCGATGGAGTGAACAGCAATCAACTGGCTGTTCAGGACCTCATAGCCCTTTTCAAGATTCACCCGGAGCAGGGCCTGGAACGCCGGCACCTTCCCGGTTTGGCCCGCAGACGAACGGGAACCGAGGGACTGCGTCAGTTTTTCGACGCCAAGCCTTGAGGTCGCGAACAAGACAGCACCCGCCGTGCCAGTCGTGTCGAGTCCGCCAAGATCAATGATGTGATGGCCGGCAACGATCCCGGGTTCGAAGGTGATCAGAGCATAGTCAGCAATCAGGACATGGGTTATGGGATCGCGCTCGGTTTGATAGATAGAACGCTCGCCGGGACGAGGATGAGCATCCACGATGCGGCCGTTCCATAAGTCGTGGAGGGAAGCCGGATCGATGAAAAGGAAATCGCCGCTCGGGGGCAGTTGCTGGACGGCCACATTTTGAAAGGGCGAGCCCAGCAGGATGACGTCGTGCTGCTTGATGTCATCGGTCGTGATGTTGTAGCTGGACTCCACCGTGGGCGTCGCTCCCATTTGTGTAAAAAGCGCGGTCAGGGTAGCGACGGCCTGCAGCTCTCCGGTGCCGGTGTATCCATTGTCGTAGTACAGGGGGCCGGCC
>JBKICP010000071.1:0-11926 GCA_046567085.1 Acidobacteriota bacterium | reverse complement strand
GTTCGAAGCGAATTCATGCGCCAGATGCGGATCAACTGGTGCTCCACGATTGTCGGCGGCGCCACGACGAAAGCGAAACAGGTCGGAGGAGTCATCGAGGAGGAAGATCGCATCGGCATATGCGATGATGGGCGAAGAATCCTCATTGAGGAGTGGTGCCCAAAAGGCCTTCACCGCCTCATTGACAGTGCCTCTAGCAGGCCGGGAGGAAGCAGCAGGGAGAGCGAGGCGCTGCCGTTCGGTGGCCGTCCAGAATCCGGCAACAAAAAGCAGAAGGGCAAGGGTGGTTGCAGCGGCGAACCAGGAAGCTCGAGGCAAACGGCGCGGGGTCCTGGTGGGCGGGCTAGACGCGGGAAAACCGTGCTCGCGATCCGGGGCGGGAACCGGATGGAGACCGGAGACCAGCGGAGATATGGTCTCGAAGCGGGGGAGATAATGTCCACGCGGAATTTCGACGAGGATAGAATCGTGCGATCCTTCCAGATCGTAATATTCTTTGAGCTTCTGGCGGAGGCGATAGACCTGGACGCGAACAATGGGATCGTTCTTCGGATCGAAATCCTGCCGGCGGCTCAGCGCTTCCACGCCGATGGTGTATTCCTTGATCTCGAGGGCTTTGTCGTCGAGGACTTTGCCGGCCAGGAAGCGGAGCAGCAGCTGGAGGGTCGGCGCGTTGCGAAAGATCTCCGAGTTGATAATGTGGCGGACCTGATCGTGACACAACTGCGGTGGAACGACCGGGTGATCCACGACAGGCGAACTCGCCGCTATAACGGTCACGTTCTCGCCCCCCACGGCGCGCAACGATTCTAATGGGCGCCTCGCAGCTTTGCCAACCAATGGCAAAGGGTGAAATCACTTCCCATCCGAAACGATGATGCTCTTGGGCACTGGCTGCGTCACCGCATGGAAGCGCTCTGCCAGAAGCCCCGGGAATTGCTGCAGACGGGAGTAAAAGCACGCGGACACTCAGTCTGCGCCCAGGCGAATGGCGTTTTTTGGCGCGCGATTGGCCAGCACCACTGCCTGTTTCGCACGCGTGAGGTCTCCACCCTGCACGACGATCCCGCTGCTGTCTGGGCCTTCGAGGTACAGGAAGGCGGCCGCCGAGCCGAGCAGGCGTGGAGCCGTGAAAAGAACCTGCTGGGTATCGATCAGCCGCAGGACCGATTCCGCCGAGGCATTGCCTTCCACAGAGAGGCCGCTGATGGCGGCGTCATGCACGCGATCGAAGATCAGCGCAGGACACAGGTCAGGCGCCGCAACTTCAAAGCGGACATTGCTGAGAGTGAGCGCGCGAGCATTGCGCGCGTAAAAGGCGTAGGCAGGCATCGGTCCCAGCACGAAGTATTCGCCGGCGACTTCGGGCAGCGTGCGTCGCGCCGCCTCTTCGGCCTTGCCGCCTCCACCGAAGGTGAGATGGATGTTTTCAAACGAGATCTTTTCAAGGATGGCATCGCCCACGCAATTCAGCGTGATGCAGGAGTGGAGTTCGCCAGGCCTGTATTCACTCTGAAATGGAAAGCCGGGCAGCTGCGGAGGGTTCGTCGTTACCGTTCCATGAATGTTGCTGAAGGAGAGGTTGCGAGCGACGGCGGGCTCTCCCGGCTGGTCCGGAACGGCATCGACCGGCGAGGGCCCGCTGCCCGCGTGTTTCGCCTCTCTGGGCCCGATGCTGATGGAGATGGGTCCGGTGACCTCATCCAATATGAGATTCGAGAACGACAGGTTCTCGAAACGCGAACCCGGTACGCCGTGAAACTTGATGGGACAGCCGAAGATCTGGTGGAGAACGCAGTTGGACACCGCGATGTCCCGGGCGACGCCTCCGCCAAAACGAAAACACGACCAGCGCGTGCTGAAGGTGGAATTCGTGACGGTCACGAAACGGCAGCTGCCGAACAGCGCACAGGCATCATCCTGCGACAGCACGGTGCAGTTGGTCACCATGACGTATTCGCAGCTGATGAAATGAAAGCCGTCGTTGTTCTGGTTGACGCGGTTGTGGATGTAGATGCCATCCATGTGAATGCGGCGGGACTCGACGATACGCAGGCTGTGATACGCGCTGTTAAGGAGATCGATGCTGCGGACGCACAGGTTTTCGCAGCGGTAGCAGAGGAGATGGTAGGGACGGCGGCTTCCCGAAACGCCGCTGGGCGGAAGGACGTCGTGCTCGGGGGAATGGAACTGGAGTCCCTGACCATCGATGGTGCCCGGACCTTCGATGGTGATGTTGTGCGCGTTTACGGCATAGAGAAGCGCCCAGTTGCCGTCTTCCAGGGTCGAATCGCCGCTGAGCGGGATGGCATCGACCGGGTGATAATCGCCGCCATGGGAGCTGCCCAGGAGCTTGCCGGCTGCAACGATGCGCAGGGTCACATTGCTTTTGAGCTCAAGGGCGCCCGTGAGGAATGTGCCGGCCGGGACGAGGACCGTGCCTCCGCCATCCGCGGCGCACGCGTCGATGGCTCTTTGCAAAGCCACCGTGTCGAGTGTGACGCCGTCGCCTTTCGCTCCCCAGGAGCGCACGTTGTAGATCCGCTCACCCGCGTCGAGCTCGTGAGCATTTCCCTGAGCCTGCGCCGCTGGCAGTCCAGCGACGCCCGCGGCGAAAATGCCGGCCAGGACGGGCAGCGTCTCCCGGCGGCTCAGATGAAATGGTGCGGCATTGCTGCTGCGTTTGTCCTCACTCATCGATTAATCCCTTTGCTGTATTGCCCGCGAGGCAACTCGCTGTGCCTGAGTCCCTGGATGTCCGGAGACGGCTGCTTGCACGAGCCCATTCCATCAACGCAGCCCGGGGGGCGTTTATCCGGGTCGATTGCCATGCAATCTGCTGGTCGTTTCCCAGGAACAGATCGATCACGTTCCGGTTCTTCGAGCCATTGGCCGACCCTCTTCCGGAACCAACGGCAGATTCGGAGCAGGCAGGCGCCCATGCTCATCCATGGCCCTCCTTGCCTCGGCGGGCTGCCGGCGGCGAATGGCACGGTAGATTTCTCCATGCATCCGCGCCGACTCGCGCAGGTCAGCAGACCCGTCCGCTGCCCGCTGGAATCGGTCTGAGGCCATGAGCGCTTCCGCGAAGGCCGCGAGGACGGAATTGCCGGCGGCCCGCGCGATCATCCGGTGGAAGCGCACCTCATGCTCGAGGTGGTCGGCCGGAGATCCCGCCGCATACATCTCCGCGACTTCCTCGGCCATGGCGGTGTGATCATCCTGCGTGGCACGATGCGCCGCCAGTCCGGCCAGCTGGGTTACCAGAATGTGGAGCGCCTCGGACCTCTCGTTGGCCGAAGCGGTGCGCACCGCAGCGACCAGGTCGAGTAGGAGCGGAGGCGGATTCTCCGTCACGACAAGAGCCGTGTCACTTCGTCGCCGGAAGACGCCGAGGATCTGCAGGCAGACGGTCGCCGCGCGGGCATGCCCCATCCTGGCCCTCGCGGCCGCTGCCATTTCGGCCTCGGAGGGAGCGCGATCGCCCGGGCGCAGCAGCCCAGCCTGCATGCGCGAACAGAGCCAGGCGATGACCCGCGCGGTTCGTTCGACGTGAAGCGCGGATTGTTTGGGGCTCGGCATGATTCCTTCATCGAGGCGGGTTGCGCGACCGGGTTGCGCTCTGAGTTGCTTATCCGCCCTGCGTACCATCCTTCAGACCGCGTACCCACAAGGTATTCACGTCTGTGCAGTCGTGGGTTTCCAGAACCGGCGCGTTGGCCGGCGTCCGGATGTGAAACAGATCCGCTCCCTCCACGTTTTGCAGAATGATGGCTGGGCGGTCGTCCTGGAAAATCGCCGCGATCTCGATCTCCGAAAGGCTGACGTTCTTTACGTGGCGGAGATAGAAGCCCTGCGAGGGCATGGGACCAAACATGTTCGGCTCGGGATACTTCTGCTCGTCCTCTGCCGGTGCGATGGCCGCCTGCTCTTTGGTTCCTCCGCCGCGGTGCTGGATAAAGATGTTTCGCAGCCGGAGGTCCTGAATCTGATGTCCGGGAATTCCGCTGACGATGCAGCCGAAGGGTGAAGCTGCGTTCGAGCAGACGACGTTGCTGATGGTCACGCGTTGCAGCGTCCCGGTCATCGTCGAGCCGGCCGGTCCCCGGAGCCGGCTGCCGAGGCGCAGAAAAATCGGCGACTCGACGATGTCGCGCATGGTCAGATTCGTGATCGTCACATCTTCTAGCAGAGCGCCATCGACGGTCTCCAGCGCGAGGCCGCGGCACCCATCAAAGACGCAGTTGGCAATGGCGATGTTTTTGAATCCGCCGTTCGATTCCGTCCCGAGCTTAATGCGCCCGGTGTGCGGCACTCGTTCCGAGGGATCGAATTTCTTCCATGTCCCGTCCAGCAGGGTGCCGACTTCGTAAGCGCCGGTGACATAACAGTTGACGATCTCCAGGTTCTCCGTAGCGCGCGCGTAGCCGAGTGCGTAGCTACTCTTGGGCACGATCGCGTCGTCCCATGGCGAGTTCACCGCGCAATTGCTGACGCGCACATTGCGGCAGCAGTCGATGTCCATGCCGTCGCGATTGGTATCGATCGTCAGGCCTTCGATGAGCAGGTTGTCGACACCGGTGGCGAGGATGCCGAACCATCCGCCCTGAAGAATCTGGAAATCGCGCAGTTGCACGTTGCGGCAGTTTTTCAGGGCAATGGACTTGTTGCCGGCTCCGCTGGTGCGACGGTCCCTGGGGTTATGCGTCTCGGGACCATTGTTGCGGGTAAGCCCGCGTCCCCAGATGCGCCCTGGGCCGCAAATCGAAACATTCGCCAACTCCTCGCCCCAGATCAGGCTGTTGTGCCAATGATTGTGCCCGTAGTCCTGGTAGGCTTCCCAGGGCTGTACCGGCTCCGGCTCATCGTAGCCACCGGCGTGGCCTTCCGGCAGCGGATCGGCGGCAATGATGATCGCTCCCTGATCGAGAAACAGGGCCACATTGCTCTTCAGGTGAATGGAGTAACAGAGGTACTGCCCGGCGGGGAGCGCGACGGTGCCCCCTCCGGCGGCCGCTGCTGCCTCAATGGCGCGGTTGATGGCGGGTGTGTCAACGGTTTTGCCATCTCCGACGGCGCCATAGTGACGGACGTCGAACCAGAACGTGGTTGCGTTGCCAGGCGATACCCCCGAGGGGTTCGCGTCCGACTGCGCTTGCGATGACGCAGGAAAAGCCGCCGTCATGATGCCGGTGGCGCCCACACCTGCCAGTTTCAGGAACTCCCGCCTTGCCTTCGGTTCCAAAGCAACCTCCCTTACCTCGATTCAGGAACTCTCTCTCCATGCACTCGCAGGAACCTGACACCGTTTCCTCGAGTTACAACGCTCTAAGAACTGGCGATGGGACCCAGATCCTTCTGCCGCCAAAGATTGCGCGCCCTGCCCCGGTTCGGCAACGCCGAGCCGGCTAAAATCCCGCTCTAGTGCGGTACACCGAGTTTCGCGGGGCGTGGGAGGGAGACACTCGCGGGAGGTGACGGGCCGCTCTCGCCGTTCCTGTCCACCGCGCTCACCCGATACTCGTAGGTCTTCCCCGGGGATACAGCTGAATCTTCAAAGGCGGGACTTGTCAGGCCGCTCGCTATGGTTGCAAACGACTGGCCGCCGTCGCTGGATTTCCGGAGATTGTAGGTCGCCGCCGCCGACAAGGCATTCCATCCCAGATTGACCCGGCCCTGCGCCGCGGTGGCCTGGAGTCCGGCGGGAACCGACGGACCAGGACCCGACGGCAGCAGTCCGTAGATGCATAACTGGCCGCTACCGGTATTCTGGGTGCCGAAGCTCGCGAGATAGACCTTGCCGTTGGCGATGGTGGGCGGCGCCATCTTGGAGTAATTGCCGCAGTCATCGCGTTTCGGGTCTTCGAGCGAGTTCCACAGTTCGCGCATGATGTCGTCAGGGTCGTAGGCGTGCAGGATCCCCGGCCGCGATTCATGCCACGAGTCTCCGGTAGCGTGAATGGCCGCCCACAGAATGCCGTCGCGGCCGCCGTTCGCGGACAGCGAGAGCATGGCTCCGGGATGGCCTTGGTTCGCCTCGGGCCGCATGGCGAAGGGTGTGGGATCGAACTTTTCTCCATCGAAGTGATATGCGCGCAGGTGGTCGCGCTGCCCCCACATGTAGATCATGCGGCCGACCTTCGCGCTGTTCCAGTAGACGATGCTGTGGAGGTGCGAGCGGGTGGCCTGAAAGTGCTGGACCGCGTGGTCGTCGCCGAGGTGGCCCATGTGTCCGGTATCGACGACGTAGAGCACCCCCTGCTTGCCACCGTCGATGACCTCGTGGGCTCCGGGCACGAGCATCGCGCCGGACGAGTCCAGGTCGGCATCGATCGCGTCGAGGTACAGGTGGTTACCCGGCGTGAACCAGTCGATAATCTTCAGTTGCGGGCTCAGTTTGAGAAAACTTTCTCCGAAGTTGCGCACGCCATCCCACGTTCCGTTCGCAGTTACTACATAGAGGTTGCCACGATCATCGACGGCGGGAGCCTGACCGGACTGCCAGATACTTCCCTCTCCTCCGGTAGGGGTGGTGTTGAGGACCGCGGTCTGACGCAGCGAGCGCGCATCATAAGCGAACAGGAATCCGTGATACGGCTCTTTGTCGCAGTGCGAGGAATAGCCGATATAAACCTGGCCATTGGCCAGGGTCAGCGCGTCCCGCTGATTCTGCATCAGGGGATCGAACGCCGGTGCTTCGATGGCAACCGGGCTGCCGGGCAGATCGACACCAGTCGTGATATCGAGCGCATGCAGGCGCTGCACGAACCGGCCCTGCACGCGCGTGAGTGCGACCACATAGAACACGCCTCGCGCCTTGTCGATGACCGGCGTGCCGATGATGCCCATGTTGCCGTCGATATCGGTGCAGCCAAAATCGTGGTCGTTGACGCTGGCCGGGGTTCCGAAGTTCACGTGCCATAACGGCGCGCTGTTGCGGGTGTCGCTGGCGTCGAAGGCATACACGCTGTTGTTGACCGTAGTGATGTAGACGACGTCATGGGTTCCGCCGCCGATCGTCACGTCGGTGACAACCAGCGGCTGGCTGTAAACCTGATCGTCGACCACGTGTCTGATCAGCAAACCGAACTGCTGTTGGTTCACGTCAGCGAGCGTCAGGACGGTTTCGTTCAGGTTCGCCCCGGTGCGGCCGAGGTTGTTGTGCTGAGTCAGGACATCTACACGCGCCTCGGATGGAACGGCGAGCATGACGCCGACAGACAGGCCGGCGGCCCAGCGGAGAAGACATGGCTTTCGGCGCGCCAGCCGCACCCGTGCTGGTTTCTTGATCATCAGGAATAACTCCGGTAGGGATTTACCCACAATACAAAGGAAACTTTTTTCCCTCGTGACGTCGCCGAAGTTGACCTATTTATCGCAGTCGCGGTCCGATTCATGGCCGCCGCCTTCTTGTCACGAGGGTTCCCCCGGGTCGTACTTCGATTCGGCAGAATGTCCACGGCGAGCCATCGGGACCCGTCTTAGATTGTGCGGGCACGCTGCCGCCATCGACCTCGATGGCCGAGGCAGCCCCCGGGAACGCCGGCTCCCAGAATATGGACGGGCCAGCTTCGTTCTTCAGCGCGGTTTCGGCATTTCCCTGGTGATGCACGGCGAGAACGTTCCTGCCGACCGGAACATGGTGCAGCGCTGCCCACGAGGTTTCTGGCGTGAGTTGGGGAAAGGTTGCAACCGTCCCGGAGCGCGGGGCCGGCTGAATCCCCATCAGGCCCTTACCAAGATTGCCGATGACGGTGAAGGAAATCTCGGGATACGTGCGGCGCTTCAGCTGCGGATCCATCAGCGCCAAGAGAACGGTGCAGGCCGCTCGGCTGCGGCCGTAAGCATAGAAGATATCGGGAAGATAGCTGACCCCTTCGACTCCGCCAATGACACCTGTGCGGGCAGCCTCGGCCAGATGCAGGCGCCCTTCGAGAAGGTTGAGGCAGGCCTGGGTTTTCGGTCCAGGTTCGACGAGACCGAAGTAGAGCGGGAATTCGATATCGCTACCGCCAGTGCTGGCCTTCAGGTTGGCATGGAATTTTCCGTCCTCGCCCCGCGCGCCATAAAAAGACTGCGTGGCGGGATTCCACCAACGGCGGTTGTAGAGCGTCTTCAGCGATTCTGCCTTCGCCGCAAATTCCGTGGCGGAAGACGACGCGCCCGTTGCGCGCTCGATGGCGGCATAGTCGCGGTAGCCCGCGTACTGCGCGGCGATCAGATCGGCGCCCACCAGTACCTGATCCTGCAGATCTTCGTCGTAGGTGGCGATTCCCATGTGACCGGCGTCCGGTAGATGTTCGAGTAGGCCGTTGCGGTCGTGATCCCAAGTGACAACATAGTTGGTCACGGTGCGGCGATAGTAATTCAGAAATAGCGGATCGCGGATATAAGCATCGTCGCGCGACCACAGCCATTGCCGGTAACAGGCATTGAGGACATCGAAGTTAGCCGGCAGGTCGTACCAGAAATTGCGATCGCTGTTGTAGTCCACGGGGGCGGGCTTGCCGTCTCCTGTAATCTCCCACCAACTGCACCACTTTTTCGATACCGAGATGTGGGCTGCGAACTGCCGGAGCATGTTCTGTGTTCTCGCACCGAGGCCCAGCAACTGCGCGCCGGTACTCATGTGCGAGACGTCGCGCATGCAGAAGGCGTTGCGGCCAGGCAGCGCAGCTTCGTACCACGGGCCCACGGGGTCGCCGTTGCGGACATACTGCAAAGCCTGATGCTTTGCCCAGGTAAAGCCGGCAACCAGCTTCGCATTCGATGATTCAAATTCGACCTCGCCCGCCGCGCGAGCTGCGGGGTGCTGCGCAGCGGCCGCGGCACGCGCGAATACGGAGGACAGGCTCGGACCGCGAGCGGTGAAAGGCCTCACGGCCGGAGTCGCGGCGGTGAGGCCGGCCAGCGACTGCAGGAAACTTCTTCGGGTGATGACGGCTCTGTCGACCTTCATAAACGGAAAATCCGCACTGCTGCTGCTGAGAATGGTAGCGCCGGCAACTGCGGTGATCAGCGCCCGGAATTACGGCCAAAGAACGACGGAGCCTTTGCTGGAGGCAAATCAGACAGGCTCCGTCATCGTGCGCGAGCGATCTGGTACGGACTCGCGCAGTGCGATCTGACGCTTAAAACGAAAAGGTCAGGCCAAGTTGCCCCTGCCGCGGCAGGAAGTCGCTGCTGATCACTCCGAACTGGCCGACACCCGCACTTTCGTTTGTATTTGGCTGCTGGAGATTGGTGTGGTTAAAGATGTTGAAGAATTGGCCGACGAGCTGCAGTTGCATTCGCTCGGTCACGTGGACCGCCTTACTGAAGGACATATCCCAGTCCTGATAACGAGGTCCGTATCCATCACCCTCTCCGACACCAGCGTTGCCGAAGACGAACCCGACGGGCTGCGAGTAGCAGCTGGTATCGATCCACTGCTGGATTTTGTGCGGATTGTACGGGTTAGACGGGCAAGTGTAATTGGCGCGCTGGGTGCTGGAGTTGCCGAGCAGGTACTCGCCGCTGGCAGTCACAAGGAGCGGCGCTCCGGAACGGAACCAGGTTACGCCGCTGATCGACCACCCGCCGGCGAATACGTCCTCGAGAGACGAGCCGGAGTTGGCAAACCTTTGTCCATGGCCGAACGGAAGGGTGTAGACATAGGTGACGGTAAAGGTCTGGGGAAAATTGTTCTGGTGCCAGCCCACCGTATCGAGATACTGATGCATGTCATAAGAATCGAGAGGATTGCTGATGTTATCCATCATTTTGGACCATGTATAGGCCCCGGTGAAAGTCAGGTTCGCGCCGGTGCGGCGCTCGAGTACTATTTCTCCAGCGTTATAGTGCGAATTACTGTCACTGTTGCGATAGTCAACCGTTGAGATCGACCCATTGTCCGTGGTGGTCCAATTGGGGTTGTTGGGAAACGTGTAGTACGGCTCACATGCCGGAAAGCTCGGATAGAGCGATGTGCCGTTCTGCATTTGCAACTGCTGGTAGGTGGGACCCGCGGTAAACGCGGTCGGGTTGCACTGGTTGAGCTGCCGGTCGTCGTACAGGTGGCTGCCGGATGTTCCCACGTAGGCGAGGTGCAGCGCAGTGTTTCTGCCGAGCTGGCGCTCGATGCTGACGTTCCAGGCTTTGGCTTCGTCCTGACGGAAGTTCTGCGCAACCTGGTATACACCGAATCCGGCCGGCGAAAAGATGAGTCCGCCGGGAGTTACGCTGAAGGGGACGATCGGCGTATAGACCGGCGTCCCGCCGGTCACGTTCCCCGGCAAACCGTTGGCAAGAATCAGCGATCCGCAGGTTGAGTACTTCGCCGGATCCGGGTTGGCCGGATTTCCGCCGACGCCATACGGCGTGGAGCAGTTACTCATGGGAGCGTCGTTGTTTTCCTGCTCGAGTTCAGGAAAGTTGCGTTCCAGAGTGCCTCCGTCCGCGCCAAAGTTGTCGTTAAAGTAGCTGATCCCAAACGCCGCGCGGATTGCCGTCCTGCCGTTATCCGGCGTGTAAGCGAAGCCGATCCTGGGGGCAAGATCGCCATAGAACGTGTCTACATTGGGCCCGCGGTTGCCCGACGATGCCACCTGAATCTCGCCAGCGGTCGTGCCGGTGGTGACGAAATTACTTTGCAGGTTCTTGGTATCCACAGGATGCGGGTAGATATCGTAGCGAACGCCAAGGTTGAGGGTCAGTTTGTTGGTCAAACGCAGGTCATCCTGCGCGAACTCTCCGATATCGCTGGTCCGCGTGTTGGGGTCGTCGAAGAAGTGGTCACGGGCAACCGCTCCGCCCTGGCAACTGCCGCTGTTTCCCAGAGCGCCGACCAGCCAGTCTGCGAGGGCTGCTCCGCTGGCGCCTGTCCCGGTGTAGTTGCCGGTGGCACAGAACTGACCGCGAGGGTCGTTCTGCGGATTGGTAACGCGAGCCTGAATCGGATCGTAAGTAAAGCCGAGGCTCAGGCTGTGGCGGCCATGCACCAGCGAAAACGAGTCATTGAACTGGTAAATATTCGAGAGTCTGCCCAGACCTTGCGGAACCGAACCTGGATCTCCGGTGCCGGTGAACCCGCTGATATTCACGGCCGCTATACCGCTGGTATCCGGGTAGCTGCCAATATTGCCGTTGGGGACGCCGAGCGTATTGTTTTCCTCGATCCCGTACGCGGTGGTGAACTGCGAGGTGGCGAATCGGCTGTAGCCAATGCGGACCTGATTGATCATGTTGCCGCGATCCCCGAAGATGTGGTCCCAGCCGACGACGTCATTCGAAACCTGGTTGGTTGCGTTGTTATTCCCGTTATTCATGAACACGGCCGGCGAGGTGTCGGCACCCAAAAACAACGGCTCAGAAACGGTCCGCTGTAAATATCCAAAGCGCGCAAAGAAGCGGTCGTGCTGGGAAAAAGCATAGTCGACCCGTGCATCTTCCTGAGGCATATTGAAGTCGGTGTTCTGCACAAAGGTAGCATTGTTGACTGCCAGCCCAGAGAGGTTGGGCAAGGGCCACACCGTTGGGTTCAGGAAGTTCGACGCGATTGGCACGATGTCCTGCGCCGGCACGGTATCGTAGGTGCCGGCCACCGTAATGCTGGAACTGGCCGTGCAGGGCACCGCGTTGGTAATGCCATTCGCAGCCGCGCTGTATTCACAGGCCATGGGGTTGGTGATCGGGCCCGCCCCACTGGAGTCGAAACCGGAGAGGTTGCCGCTGCGGGCCGCCGCCGTGGGCAGCGTCTTAATGCCGGAACTGCCGCCGGCCGTCCTCAGCCACTGCAGATCGGCTGCGAAGAACAGCTTGTCGCGGATGATGGGACCTTCGATTTCGCCGCCGAACTGGTTGGAATGATAGGGCGGGTTCAGGTGACTGAAATAGTCCTTTGCATCCCAGTCATTGTTGCGGTTGTATTCGAACAGCTGACCGTGAA
>JBKICP010000070.1:3190-8858 GCA_046567085.1 Acidobacteriota bacterium | reverse complement strand
AGCCTCGATGCCCATCCGCCGCATTAGCGTGCGCACATGGCGGCGGCCTGCCTCAAGGCCTTGCAGGCTGAGCATGTCGCGCAGCATGCGGCTGCCGGCAAACGGATAATTCAGGTGCAACTCATCGATACGCCGCATCAGCATCAGGTCCGCGTCGGAGATCGGGCGCGGTCGATAGTAGATCGTCGATCGGCTGATGTTGAGCAACTTTGCCTGCCTGGAAACGGATAGTTTGTGCTCCGGGTCGATCATCGCTTTGCGCTCAGCAGGCCCGCTTTGATGAGCGCAGTCTCTAAAAAATCGTTTTCCAGAGTCAGCTCGCCGATCTTGGCTTGCATCCGGGTTACATCAGCCTTGGCCTCCGGCTCGGCCTTGTCCTCGCCGAAAACACCGGCTGCACCTTCTTGCAGCCGCGTCTTCCAGTCCGTGATCTGGTTGGGGTGGACATCGAACTGTTGGGCCAGTTCGGCCAGGGGCTTGTCTCCCTTCAGGGCGGCCAAGGCCACCTTCGCTTTGAAGGCTGATGAGTGGGTTCGGCGCGAACGGCGTGTCATCGTTGCTCCTCGGTTCTGCCATCTTAATGGCCGTAGGGGAACAACCCTTCCACTCATCCCACTGTCCGGATTTCCGAGGCCGGCTCACTCGCGCGAATACTCCATCGGCTGGACGGAGCTGACCTATGACTCACGTATAGCAGTTACTCAATAGCTCTTTTTGCGGGCCGCGACGACGCTCGAATTTGCAACTACTCTTCGCCCGCCGAGACTGCCGCTCGATTTCGCAGTGCTCTCATTTTCGGTACACCATCTCCCGTCGACGGAATCATCCGTACGGATCCAGTCAGATTCCCAAGGCGTCGCACCATTGGCCGTGAGCGAAAATCAACCATCATGATCGACCGAGACCGACAGCCCGATCTGTCTCGATGCCGTAAAACGGGGAAGCAGAGATAATAACGCCCACGCCCCTGCTATTATCCCAGCGTCTCTGAGGCTCACGATATATCCGCCCAAATCGATTTCCGCCTGCAGACAGATATTGATGGCGACAAGAAGCACGATGAAGCGCGCGGTCGCCCCCAAGATCTCGCCAACCGCGAAGGAGATCGCTCTCCACAGAAAGCATAAAATAAGGGGATACAACAATACACCCGCAAGGCCAAAGTCTATCCATCCCCCAGTCAGTATAGAATTGGCATCATCGAATACCGGTAGATTGAAGTGCTCGTTGGCAACTCCCTCCTCAGCGCCGACTTCTCGCACCGGGTCTTTGCTGCGACCGATAGCGGTGTAGATCACATCCGGGATATCCATCTTGACCGCTTGAGATATATCAGCGCCATACATTGGTAATCGCACATCATTGCCCCCTTTAGTCAAAAGGGACAAATATTGTGTTAATAGAAAAGGTCGCGATTCTAAATTTTCAGCCGTGGTAATTATAACATCTCGCGGATTGTCAGCCACCGTGCGCGATGCCTGCCCCACAATCTCAGCAACAGAATGCTTCCCTGGACCCAGTAAACCGGATGCCATGCGAAGACCCATGAAAATGAAACCAGTTACAGCAACAATCATTATAGCCGTTAAGAACCACATCCATTTCACAGCTTTACTTAGATTTACTCTAACACCAGATAAGCGGCTCGCTATAAAGATAGTCACGATAACATCGTATGCAAAGTCACGCCGCCCGGCTGGAATTGCGACGATAAACGCGAAAACCGCGATCAGCGCGAACCGATATCGCCGCCATCCAGACGACTGCAGTACGCCTGCAATGGATAACGGCGCAGTTATCATCAGCAGTTCATTGGATATCTCCGCCAAAACGCCGACGCGACCGCTACCCTCCTGCGTGTAGGCTCCCATGTAGCCGAAGCTGCCACTAATAACCCCGAAAGCAAGCACTGACACTGCAATCCAGAGTAGCCGCTCGATCTGCCACGTCACGAGGATCCTGTCTGACTTCTTAAAGATTGCCGGCTCAACCGAGGCCGCACACAAGAGAAGGCTGCTCGATCCAAGTGCCAGCTTAATCGTGAAGCCAACCCAAATGGGCGGGACCGTATTCCAGCCGGCTTCGGTTACGCCGGACTGATCAAGCCCGCAGAAGATTTGCGTTATAGCACATCCACCGCAATACCCGATAAGGAGGCCCGAAGCTAGAATTGCTGTCAGGCGAGCCTGATGGCGTCCGATAAATGTTTGATACAGCAAAAGAACGCCTATTGCTGCACCCATCAGGCAGCAAGTGAGTACAACAGGGGCACTGCCGGAGAGCGCCAAAGCAAGCACGGACAAGACCAGGATACAGATGTAGAGTGCATAGGACTGGCCTCGATGGATATTATCTGACATTTATCAAGTCTCTAAAAAGCCACTCGCTCTTCGTGGCTGCGCGTGCATCCTGCGACCTCATCTACGGGATCCGGTAAACCACGCCACTGGCGACGCCGCCGGCGACGCCCGCCCCTCCCGCAGCCATGCCCGCCTTGAATCCATTGGTCGGCACCAACAGCACGTCATCGGACAGCAGAGCGATATCTCGCTCTTTGCCTTTCATGACCTTCTTCAGATCCATCTGGATCTCCACATGCTGCTTGTTCGGCGTTTCCCGAATGACAACAACCCTGGACAGCGCAGCGCCAAAATTCAGGCCACCCGCCATGGCGATCGCCCGCATAACGGTAATCGGTGTATTACTGGAAAGCGGAATAGCGGACGGAGTCTTGACTTGTCCGATCACAAAGACATTTCCGACCTTGGGCACGATGACTGTATCCCCCGCCATGAGCGGAATATTCGTCGCGTCTGTCGACTTGGGGTCGGATCCGAGGATCACGGTAATTGGGTTGGCTTCCCCGGGGCGCCGCACTGTGATCGTGTGGCTGGCCAACGGCGTAAAACCGCCACATGCCGCAATTGCGTCCAGCAGGCGCAGCTGTCCAAAGGCCGGGACCGGCGCCGGTTTCTGAACTTCTCCGAGGACGGTAATGGTTCTGGTAGGCGAGTCGACCAGCGAGACGCTGACCTGAGGATCGACGAGAATCCCCTTCTCTTTTAGTTCTTTCTCAAGATAAAGTGCGGCTTCAGGCGGCGTCATCCCGGCAACTTTCACGGCCCCCAGGTAGGGCAGCACGATCTCGCCCTGCGCACCCACCTTGATTCCGCTCACGTTGTCATTACCGGTCGAACTGAGCGAGTTAACGCTGGTGGTTGTCGCGGTGGTGAGCTCTGGCGCGCCATAGGTCGCGATGGCAATTACATCCCCCGGCTTGATCCTGACATCGCTGTATTGCGCAGTCAAAGCCGAACGAGGGGCCGAAGCAACAGAAGACGATTCAACGGCAGGGCCTGCGAATTGCGCTTTTGCTGAAGTTACAACCAGGATCATCCCGCAACATACCAGGATGACTGTGCTTTGAAACGAGGCACCCATCCCTCTCATGCTCCGCACCATCGCCCTACCCATCCAGCCGGCCATTTCTCACTTCCCATATTCGTATGTGTAATACCCAAGATAGCCGTAATACTCTGGCAGCGACGCATCTACTCCGTTGAAGACGAACCCATAAACTTTGACGTCCATTTCATGAAGAATTTCAGAAGCGCGCGCCAGCATCCTGCGCGTGCAGTAACCCTGGCGGATTACCAGTACCATCCCGTCGGATTGCGCCGCAACAATGGCGGGATCAGTCACCGAGAGCAGCGGCGGCGTATCAAAAATCACGTAATCGTAGCGCTCACGCAATTGGCGTACTACATCATTCATTTGATCGGAAGCCAGCAGATCTGCCGGCAAAGGGGGGACGGTACCGGAGGGAATCACATCCAGAGTAGTCAGCGTTTCATGCGTCTGCGTGACCTCATTGAGCGTGTAGTAGCCGGTTAGTACTTCGGACAATCCCTTTCCGCCTTCCAAACGCAGCCGCTTGTAGACCGAAGGCCGTCGCATGTCTGTATCTACCAGCGCAACTTTCTTGCCGCCCTGAGCCAGCACTGCAGCCATGTTCACGGAGACCGTCGATTTGCCCTCGCCTGGCTGGCAACTGGTTACCGCAATCACCTTCGATTCGCGGGACGTTGTCGACAAACGCATCGATGTGCGCAGCGCCCGAAATGACTCGGAGAATGGCGAGCGCGGATCGCGCAGCAGTTCCGGTCCCGCCACCAACTCTGGTTCGGTAGCCCGACTCTTCCAGTGACTCTGCGGAATCATCGCCAGCGACGGCAGTCCGAGCATCTCCTGGATTTCATGCGCGTCGCGCATCCGGGTGTCTGTCTTCTCCAGGAGCATACCCAGGGTCAGTCCGCCAAACAAACCAAACAGCACTCCAATCAGTGCCTGCTTGAGCGGAGACCAACTGGACGGTCGCAGAGGTGGCCACGCCAGATCCACGACGCTGATGTCGGCTGCATCCAGGCCAGCATCCACCGCAGCCTCGCGCAGACGCCCCATAATACTCTCGTACATCTTGCGATTTGAGTCGTATTCCTGGCTCAGAAGCATGTACTGCACCAGATCATCGCGCTGCTCATATACCTGATGGATTCTGTCGTCCAATAAGCCCTGTGCCTTTGCTTCTGCGGCTTGGGCCATATTCAGCGAGTCGTTGGCTTGATCCACCACACGGTGCTCCTGCGCTGTAATCTGTCCATCGATCGCGTCTTCCTGCGCTCGCAGCTGCTTGACCTGTGGGTAATTCGCACCGTACACCGGCTGCAGGCGCGCTAAGTCGCCTTCTACGGATGCGCGCTGCGCCCGCAGACTCGCCAGAAGCCCCGCGGAAGGTGCGATCCCCGAAGCCAGAGCCGAGCTCAGGGCTGCCCCCCCTCCCCCGTTCTCCTGAATCTGATCCGGCGGCAGCGACTTCAGGATCCTGTAACGGGCTTCCGCCACCACTCGTTGCTCGGTCGCGTCCGCCAGGTTCTTCTGCAATTCGCCGATTTCCTGCACCAGCAGGCTATGCTCCGGATCGAGCGCCATCACACCCAGCTTTCGCTGCAGGTCCACCATCTTGTTCTGCGAATTCTGCACCACTGATCGCAGATCGTCCATCTGGCCGGTGAGCCACTTGCTGACCTGCTGCGTGGTGTTGAAGTGGGTTGAGAAATTGTTCTCGATAAACTCATTTTCCAGCGCATTCACGATTTGCGCCGAAAGCTTTGGTGATCGGCTCGCATAGGAAATCGTGATCATCTGCGTGCGCGGAACGCGCGTGGCCGCCAAGTGCGACCGCAACGTCCTGAGCACGGCATCGCGGACACGGGGATCGTCCAGACTCTTGTGTTGCGTCGCGCCGCCTCCCAATAATGACGCCAGGCTGCTTTCCATGAAGACCGGGTTGTTCTGCAGGTCCAGCTTTTCCGCAACCGAGGTCAGCAGCTTCGCGCTCTGCAGAATGCGAATATCGCTCTCCATGGTGGTATCGAGCGAACCGTACGACCCGAGGATCAGCGAGCCGGTCTGCTTAAACTCCGAGCCGGAACCCGGCTGGATCCGCACCTCGCCTGTCGCCGTATACCACTTCCCGTGCACATACCCGCGCGCGGCCGCGAGCAGCCCAAGGCCCAGCGCCATGCTCGCCAGAAGCACGCGACGCTTGCGGATCACCAGCCACAAGTCGGTGAGCGAGACTTCTTTCGACTCCGAAATCCCGGATACC
>JBKICP010000070.1:0-3180 GCA_046567085.1 Acidobacteriota bacterium | reverse complement strand
TTTGCTGCGAATTAACTGTTGCACCTAACCTCTCAGTGTGCCGAATCCCGAACCTAAACCCTCGGACTAAATGCCCTGGTTGTGAATTGCTGCGCCCATCCACCGCAGGCTGCCGTAGCTGAAAAATGAGGGGCTTGCTTCCGGCTTATCCACAGAAACAGAGCTGGCTGTGCGCCAGGCATTTCGCCCGGAGAATCATTCGCTCGGCTGCAAGAGCGTGCCTTGAGTGTACAGCCCGGTTTCCTCGTGGGTCAATTTTCCATGGCAAGTGTGTCTCTCTTGCTAACCCCGCCGAGCCACCCGCCTCTCACGCTCCTAGATCGCCTCCCGCACCCGAATGGGCTGCCACCCCATGGGCGCATACCCCAGCCGGATCAGTGCCGGGATGTCCTGGGCCGCGCGCGGCGGAGCCAGCAAATACCCCTGCAGCACGTCGCACTTCATGCCCAGCAGCGCTTCGGCCTGCTCCTCCCGCTCCACCCCTTCGGCTACCACCTGCAGGCCCAGGCTGTGTGCCAGCGACAGGATAGCCCGCACCAGCGCTCGCGTTCCGTTCGCTTCGCCGATTCGACTGATAAAGGACCGATCGATTTTCAGCCTCTCAATCGGCAGTTGGTGCAGGTGCTGCAATGAGGAGTAGCCCGTTCCAAAATCGTCCACTGAGAAATGTACGCCGAGATCCGCCAGATCGCGCATTTGCCGCGCCAGATCCTCCAGATTGCGCATCACCGTGGTTTCCGTCATTTCGATCTCCAGCGTCTCCGGCGCCACCCCCATCTCCCTCACCGCCTGCCGGACCTGCCGCGAAAAATCCATGCGCATGAACTGCAGCGGCGATACGTTGATCGCAACCCGAGGAACGCTCAGTCCCCGCCGCCGCCACTCCTCGGTCTGCCGGCACACCTCCCGCAGCACCCAGTTCCCGATCGGAACAATCAGCCCACTCTCTTCGGCGACAGGAATGAAGCGCTCCGGATGCACCACCCCGAATCGCGGGTGCTGCAGGCGCAGCAGAGCCTCCAGACCGCACATCCGGCCATCCGCGCGATATTCCGGCTGGTAGTAAACCTCCAGCCCGCCTTCCTTCAGCGCCCGCCTCATGAACAGTTCCAGTTCGTTGGCTTCCGTCGTCCACTGGCTGATCTCGTGCGAAACCAGGACGTAATCGTTGCCTCCCGACCGCTTAACCCGGTACATCGCGGTGTCCGCGCTTCTCCACAGCGCGTCGGCATCGACCCCGTGATCCGGATACAGCGCGATCCCGAAGCTCGCGGTCACGTCGATCGGGTAGTCTTCCGCAACCAGCGGCCTGCGCAGCGCTGTCAACAGATCTTCGGCGACTCGCGTCGCGTCATCGGCGCATACCAGATCGCCGACCACCACGGTGAATTCTTCCCCGCCCGAGCGCGCTACCGTGTCTTCCGCCCGCAACCGGCTCTTCAGCCGATCCGCAACCTCTTTCAGGCACTGATCCCCCACCGCATGCCCATAGGTATCGTTGATCTGCTTAAATCGGTCGATATCCAGGCAAATCACCGCGGCCTTTTTGCCGCGCCGCGCCGCTGAAGCCAGCGCCTGCTCCATCCGGTCCAGCAGCAGCAGCCGATTCGGCAGTCCGGTCAACATGTCGTGATGGGCCTGGTGCACCAGGCGATGGTGCAGTTGCTGCCGCTCCGTCACATCCTGCACCAGCGAAAATCGCGCCGGTTTCCCCTCAAAGCGAATGCTGTGCGCGGATACCTCCACCAGGATCCGCCGCCCGTCCCGCAGAATGTGCGTCCAGGGTCCGGAGACCATCACCGCTTCCTCGCTTTTCCCCTCGGCCACCGTCTGCTCCAGAGCTTCCACTTCTTCCCGCGGACGGATATCCCGCAGCGTCATTCGCCGAAACTCCTCGGCGCTGTAGCCGTAGCGTTCCACTGCCGCGTCATTCACCGCCAGGAACTGCAGCGTCTCCGTATCGAAAATCCACATCGGGTGGGGGTTGCCGGCGAACAGCACTCGGTACTCCTGGCTGCGCGCATCCGCCTCGCGCTTTTGCTCTTCCAGCAGGGTCAGGATCATCCCGAAAGCAACAAAATACTTCGGCACGTTCCACATCTCACCGATGATCTGCACCTGCGGGAAAAATCCGTCCAGCAGCAATGCGCACGGGAAAACGGCGCCCCAGGCGGCCAGTCCGCTCACCGATACCAGCACGCCCGCCGAAGCGCGCCGGAATTCCTCCCAGTGCAGCACCGCATTCAGGAGAAAGATCTCCGAGAGCAGCGGATAGAAGCTGTTCTCTGCCGGCCCCCGCACCAGCAAATACGCGAGCCACACCGTATTCGCTGCCAGAATCGCGACCGCCCACCGTCTGGCGACCCGCGCGCGATCGTCGATGTGAGCGCCTCTCCAGCCTTTCCCCAGACGAAGCGTCACCACCAGGAAAGCCGCCTGAGCGAACGCCCCTGTGCTGACGAGCACGCCCGAACCGGCCAGCTGCAGCGTCACTGTCGCGATAGAAAGCACCGGGGGAACACTCAGCAGCAGCGCCGGCAACGCAAAGCCCCACCCGCGCTCCCGCACCAGCGTCGAGGAAAGAGCGAAGGCCACGCCCCCCAGCAGCAGGGCACTCTCCATCGTCGCCACCACCAGCCTCTGCCCCATCTCATCGGACGGATTCAGAAGCAGAATCCCAAAATGCAGCAGGATGAAGAACCACCCGAGCAGCCAGAACCGCACGCGCACGGTTGCGCGCCTCCGGTAGATCGACCCGAACAGCACCACCAGAAGTCCAATGATCAGGATGTCGAGAAGCGTGTTCTGCATGGGGATGAGGCTGTGGAGCGATCCGCGCCGCCCCCGCTTTCAGGTTGTGCTTGAGACTGCGATGAGCCGTCGAACCACATCAATGGTGATCTAAACACAGTTTCCTCCGCATCCTCCCGCGCCCACGGCCGGAATCTGAAGAATCGCTCCATATCCGGTGCGTCCAGGCCCCCTCGCATCTCCGCTCGCCGGTCCTGCTACCCTTCCCCCATGCGTCGCACCCCGTCGGCCTCCCTGCGAGCCCACATCCTGCTCATCGCAGTGGTCGCCATCTGGGGCTCCACCTTTGTCGTCGTCAAAGGCGCCCTGAGCGACGTCTCTCCGCTCCTCTTCAACCTCATCCGCATGATTCTGGCTTTCCTCTGCCTC
>JBKICP010000069.1:0-6262 GCA_046567085.1 Acidobacteriota bacterium | reverse complement strand
GCGCGGATGTCGCGGCCGGGGAAGGACTCTTCGAGATGCTTGAAGAAGGCCGGGTCGATGGACATGACGTCTTCAAAGTGGCCGTGCTTCGGGCAGTCCTTGACCATGAGGATCTTGCCGTCGCGCTCGATAATCTGGGCCTTGATTTCGCCGACCTTTTCGTTGAGGAGAACTTCGTGAGGCAGCTTGCCGTCGAGGATCTGCTGGCGAATTTCGGGGACGCACTTGGGACAGAGGGAGTCCGTGGTGCGCGGCCAGCCGAGAGGGGGCTTTTCTTTCTGATAGCTCTTGAGCAGGGGCTTGTCGCTCCACTTGGGAGTGAAGGACGGGTTGGGGCTGATTCGGTTCAGCCGCTCAAAGGCAACCCACGCGCCCTTGGCCGCGTAGACGACGGCTTTCTCGGCGTATTTGACTGCTTTGGACATGTTCACTGTCTCCTTTAATGTGTTGGTCGCGCTCGATCGGGGCCCCAGCATCGGTCCGTATCGGGGCAGTTCCGGGGAGCAAAGAACAGCAGCCGGAACGCAGAAAGTCATTCCTAGGATAGACTTGCCCGCTCGTCAATCCAACCGCGGTGCAGTGAATGGCGGAAACTTCGGCTGAATGGGGATTTGGGGGCGCCGAATGGGGTGATCGGGCTGGGCTGGAGTGGGGGTTTTGGGTGAAGGCGTTGATATGTAAGGTGTTAGGTGGGCTGAGGTCAGGGTTCCTGGACGTTTGTGTTCCCGGCGATCTGGTTAATGATGCGCTGAATGAGGACGATGCGGATGTGGAGGATGCGGGCGACGTCAGGGAGGAATTCGGTGATGAGATTGTCCGTGGGCGCAATACCGAGGCCTACAGCGTAGCGCTCGGCACTGCCGGCGAGGTCGGTTTCCAGGCCAGGGACATAGAGGTTGCTGAGTTCGACGCCGATGGCGAAGCCGACGAAGCTGGCGTAATTCACCATGCCGTGGCCGCTGTCGCTCCGGGTCCAGTACACCTGGGAGGTGGCATGGAGGAAACGGTGGCCGAAGGAGGACTTTGGCATGCGGTAGTAGTGGGGATCCTGATGGACGATGGAGGGGATGAGAAAGGTGCCGAAGAATTCGCTGGTCAGGTCCTGGGCGTAACTGACGCCAACGTTACGGGCGAAGCCAGGCATGCCGGGGCCGTAGGCGGTGTGGGAGTCAGAGCCGATGGCAATGGCCGACTGGCCGAGGATTGTGACGGTGTTGAAAGGGTCGAAGAAGTTGCGGGCGGCGAGGCGGGCTTTTCCTTTGGGCGGGAGGGGCTTGGCCTGAGGGGCGTTGAGGAAACGATTGAAGTTGTAGAAGGGGTCAGTGAACCACCAGAACCGGCCCCCAGGGGCCTGTGTCCGAGCGGCGGGTCCAGCCTGCGCTGTGGGCTGCGGCGTCTGGGCGGGGGTTGACGGCGGCGGTGGGCAGGCAGGCTCTTCGGGCAGGGCTTGGCAAGGCTGGGCGTCTTGCGGTGCGGCGGGTGAGGGTACTCGGGGTTGGGGGGCATCGGGCAGAGGGGTGGGGACAGGTTCAGCAGGCTGATCGGGAGGAGCCTGACTTGCAGCGGCCACTGCGCAGGCCAGGACCCAGAGAGCTGCGACGCCTCGAAGGCGAATTCGGGCAGACGGCAATTTGGGGTCTGCGACTGGAGTAGAGGCAGGGACGAGACTGCGGCTTCGTTCGTTCTTTTGCTCTTGCAATCGCCCGATCATCAGTTGCCAACGTCGGTACGGAACGGGTTACAAAGTGGCTGTTGCGAGCATGGCCCGACGGAAGGTGTGCGGACCGAATTTCCGCTGCGGGCCAGTCGTCCTGCTGAGGCCGGCGCTTCCGGCCTGTTTTGCGTGCCCCAAGGTGAGACGGCAGATTTCCTAGGATGTTAACGCGGAATGGGGCAGAGAGTCCTTTGGACTTTGCAGCAGGGGGCCGACCGCGGACAACGAATGGTCTGTTGACAAGAGAGGCACACTGCGACTCTGGTGACATTGACGGGGTGGTGTGACCCTCCCAGACTTGAGGAGAGGTGTCTTGTCATGGGCACGAATCCGCCGCCGGGGCCGGGAGTGGGCCGGCGCATTGAAGAAGCGATTGAGCTGATTGAGCTGGAGCTGCGGCACGCGATTGCGTATATGAATGACGCGGTGGTGCCACAGGTGCGGACAGAGTCCATTACCGCGATGCGGAAGCTGGCCGAGAGCCTGCAGAAGCTGGCGGATCGCATGGAGCAGCCAAAGGGGCCACGAGCAGGATGAATCGGGCAGGGATGGTGAGGGGCCACGCAGGGTATTGGGCTGCGGCGATGGTGAGCACGGCGCTGCTGGCGGCTGGGTGCGGACACCACCAGACGGCCAGGCTGCCGGCTCCGCAGGCCGCGCCTCCGACGGTGACTGCGCAGGGCAGCGAACAGCCAGAAGTGACGGCACCGGCTCTGCCGACGATGGCGACGGGACGGATTGCAGCGACGCCGACTCCGGAAGGCGGAGTGAGCGACGATGACCTGCAGTATGTGTCGTCGCATGACCCGGTTTACTCCTTTGAGGGCAATGCGACGTGGTATCGAGCGCCGTACAAGGGGCGCAGGGCTGCGAATGGCGAGGTATTTGATGCCGATGCCATGACGGCGGCCAACCGCACGCTGCCGATGGGAACGCTGATTGGCGTGACGAATCTGAAGACCGGGCAGACGGCAGCGATGCGGATCAGCGACCGCGGCCCGTTCGTGCCGGACAAGATTATTGACCTGAGTCCCGCTTCGGCGAAAGCAGTGGGGATTTATCGCTCCGGGACGGCGCGGGTGCGGATCGATGTGTACCGTGCGCCGAAGCCGCTGGACCGCGGCGGACGGTGGTGCGTGCAGGTCGGGGCTTTCACGAGCGAGCGCAAGGCAGAGAAGCTCAAGCAGGAACTGCTGCGGAAGTATCCGGACTCGCATGTGATCGAGTTTTCGGGCGAAAAGAGCTATTGGGTGCGCATCCGGCCGGAGGGCGACAGCCGCCAGGAGGCCGAGGCGATTGCGCGGCGCCTGCGACCCGCGGAGGGCGATGCGTATTTGACTCGGCTGGACTGACCGGGATAGGCGCAAGGCGAAAGCGGAACCTCCGGCGAAAAGTGGCGAATCCCAAGGCCAGTGCGGAGTAGAATGCGAATCGGCTGCTGCATCTGACGCAGGAAATCCAGGATCCTGTAAGGCAAGTCAAGGAGGCCGGGATGTCAGACAAGAGGATTCGCATGAATTACCGGGCGGTCGTCGTGGCGACGATTGCCTGTTTCTTTTTCGAAGCGGCGTGGTACGCGGTGTTCATCAACGCGTGGATGGCGGGCACGGGGCGGACGCTGGAATGGTATCGAGCGACGGGGATGAGCCCGTGGGTGCAGCATCTGGTGGCCGTGGCGGTGACTGCGCTGGTGGCGATGAGCCTGTCATGCGTGGTGCAAGCGACGGGGGAGAGCACCGCGATACGGGGCATCCGGGTTGCTGCGATGCTGTGGGCGGGTTTCGTGCTGCCTGTGTGGGCTCTTGAGTATATCTACGAGGTAAGGCCGTGGAGCCTGTTCGGGATTAACGCAGGATTCTGGCTGCTCGGCATGATGCTGATGGGGTCGATTGTGGGCGGCTGGAAGGCGAAGGCATGAGCGCCGGGGCGATTGCGCTGCAATTCGTCCCGCGGAGGGCGAAGCTGATTTGACGCGCCTGTGCTGAAGCTGCGAAGGGGCCATGGCGAACCGTGGCCCCTTGCTTTTGTTGCGGGAGAAGCTCCAAAAGCAACCGAAAGGTAAGACTGCCCAAACGCTGCGGGCTTATTGGATTTCGCTGGCGCTGGGAGGCGGAAGCCTCTTGCGGTTTGCGAGCTGCGGGCTGGCGTTCGCCTGCTGATCGGTGCCGGTCTGTTGCCCAGCGGCCTGCGCGGGGTTCGGCGAGGGCGTGGACATGGCGGCGAGCTCAGACTGGTGATACTTGGGCGCGCTGATGTAGCCGTGAATGTGGTTCTTCGAAATGGCGTTGATGACAATTTCAATGGGCTGCTGGCTATCGGGCTGATAGAACATCGCGGGCTGATAGAGATTGACGTGTTTCTGCGTGAGATTGCTATCGCCGACCATCAGCTCCAGATCCGCGTACTGATGGCGGGTGTTTGCTTTTCGGAGGGAGACTCCGATGGGGCCTTCGCGCTTGAACTGCTTGGTTTTGTCGAGATCGAACTCGTAGTAGTTGCGCTCCCCTCGCTTCTGCAGGACAACGAGATCGTCGTGCGTGCGAGCGATGGAACCGGTGAGCTCCGTGCGCGTGCTGGACAGATCAGATTGCGTGCTGGCGATGTCCGAGCGGGCCTGATCGATGGCCTTGCCCTGCGCGTCCAATTGCGACTGGAGCTTCTTGTAGCGCGGGTCGTATGCGCGTCCGCGGCCTGCGGCTGGACGAGCGGGCCTGGCGACCGGGGCCGCTTCTGCCGCAGTGCGGGCCTGGTTGCTGGCGGCGAGGGCATTGACCTGCGTGGAGAGCGCGCGAATCTGCGAGTTTGTGGCGCCGAGCTGGGCCGAGATCTGCGCGTTCTGGGCCGCCAGATCCTGCGCGCTATTGCGTTCGTGCACGGCGTAGCCGCCGATACCGGCGATGACCGCGATGGCTGGAAGGCCGAACTTTACCCAAGGAGAGAGAGAACCGTCCATAGAAACTTACCTCCGGAGAGAATTCCGCTGCGAAGGGCCAGAACTCACTTCGGTGAAGAGGCAATTGATGTGCCATTTGCGCTGGAAGTGCAAATAATTGATTTAATGATGGATAGAATTTGCGGCGACGAAGGTGGTGGGAAGAAATTGCCTGCACCTGGAAAAACTTGCCCGGTCGGCGGTGCCGCATCCCGGGCAGTCATGGGCCGCCGCCGCTGGTGCCGCAAGCGTTAGTTCGGCGGGGGGTAGAAGGGGAGTTTTTCGTTCTTCGCGTTGGCGCGGCGGATGGTGACATCGTTGACGAGAAGAGCAGGCGCGAGGATGGTTTGTGAGATATCGCCATAGTAGTTGGCGACCCAAAGGTCCTTGCCTGCGGCCTGGATGCTGGAGCGCAGAGAGCGCTGGTCGAGGTCGTCGAGAGATGCTCCGCGGACAAGCTGCCGGCTGCCATCCGTACCAATGCGATAGAGCAGACGGGGACTCATGTCCGGGCCGAGCGTTTCCACTTCATAGACACTCTTGTGACCGGCGTCCTTGGCGGACGCGAGCAGGCTGCTGTGCAGTTCTGCGTCGGCGAGCCCGTTGGATGCGGTGATTTTGAGCACGCCGATGGAGGGGTGCGCGGGGCCGGTGATGGCCGCGCGGCCGTGGCCGTTGGAGTGAGGGAAGTCGCGCACGGGCTCGCGGCCGATGACGTAGTTCTGGAGAACACCCTTGGTAACCAGCGAGACGGACTGCGCGGGGACGGCTTCGTCGTCGATGGAGTAGGCGCCGATGAGACCGGCTCCGTTGTAGGTCTTCAGCAAAGGGTCGTCCGTGACGCTGAAGGTATCGGGCAGAATGCGCGTGTGGTAGCTGGAGGCGAAGGGACCGTTGGTACGCGCTTCTGTGCCGAGCGGGGGACGTGTAGCGGCGATGCCGGGCGCGAGCAGTACGCGGAAGGTGTCTGCGCTGGCGTCGGCGGAGAGCAGGACGGGGCCGTGGTACTCGGGCTCAACGATCGGCGCCCGACGAAGCTCGCCGAGTGAGGCAATGAGAGAAACAACGTGCTGGTCGAACACCTCGGGCTTGTCGAGGTCGGCGAGGGTGGGGCCGGTGGAAGCGTAGGAGCGGTCAAGATGCATGCCATCGTCGGCCTGCGTGCCGACGGCGATTCCTTCCTGATAGGTGGCATTGGAAGTGCGGACGATGGAGCCCTCGCTGTTGACGATCCAGGTGGTGACGGCGCGGGCGTGAAAGACGGCTGAGGTGTACTGGACGTCGTGCTTAAGCGCAGCCACGGAAGCGGCGGTGCGATAGAGTCCGCTGGAGCGTGCGATGCGAGCGATCCATGTGGCTTCATCGAGGTCGAGGCGCACGGGCTGCTCGATGGCGAGCGCAGGCTGCTCCTGGCTGAAGTCGTCGGCCTGCGGCGGGGTCTGGACCTGCTTAAGCGCGGCCTGCTTCTGCGCGTATGCGGCGAGTGCGTTCTTGTAGGCCATGTCTGTGGCTGACCATAGGGCGGAGCGCAGGGCGATGGGGTCGCTGTCGAGCGCGGCAAGCTGGATGGCTCCATCGCCGCGGCGGCCCGAGCTGTCGGTTTTGTAGTCGCCGAT
>JBKICP010000068.1:0-2792 GCA_046567085.1 Acidobacteriota bacterium | reverse complement strand
TCAAATGCGATTGCCCTGTCCTGACGGGCAGGACAGAGCATCTACAGTATTTCGCAACCAGACTCAGTGGCGCCGCCCAACACGTTTTTGTTTTGAAGGGCGGCATGGGCAAGAAGCAGCGCCGGCTGACCGCAGAGGCTATGGCGGCTGTGCCGGGCAACGAATCGCGTGTGATTCTGGCGACAGGAAGCTATATCGGCGAAGGATTCGACGATGCGCGCCTGGACACATTGTTTCTTGCCATGCCTATCTCCTGGAAGGGGACACTGCAGCAATATGCTGGCCGCCTCCATCGTCTCCACGACAACAAGCGCGTCGTACAAGTCTATGATTACATCGACAACGGGGTCCCGATGCTGGCAAGAATGTACGAGCGCAGATTGAGGGGCTACAGCGCAATCGGGTACGCAATCGAGCGGGCGACTGACCGGCTGTCTTTTCTTTCAGTCTCACACCCGTAACCAAACCGTTTCCCACGCCACCCCAGCTCCTGCCCACGTCTTCTGATTGGGACCTTCAACCAGGGCATGAACTTGACCACTGGTCGCACGGTGACGAACTTCTTCTGCGGTTGATGCCGGTCAACTCTGGTTCTCCGGAGTGGCAGGTGCGCTCACGGATTGTCCGAGCACGTTCAGCAGGGCCGATAACGCGCTGGTGATCCGCTCCGGGGTCACTGAATCAGGCAGAGGAATGGTCAATGCCGGGCGGTTCGTGCGGGTATCGCGCGTGAACAGCGTGGGCAACACTTGAGCCACGCGCGGTGCGGGAGCGGCAGTGGAGGGCCCCGCCGTGCCGTCCGCCGCGATTGATTCGATCAATCTCAGTCCAGCCTCGATGAACGAGACCGCCGCAAGTTCGAAGCCGTTGCCGCCAGGAGTTGCTGTAGGCGAAGGACAAATGCCTGCAGGCACTGGTGATGTTCCACTCGCTAAACCGTCCGACTGCGTCTGAACGCCCTGCTGCGGCTGCCTAAGAGCAACCGCCTCGGCAGGAGCGTGGTCAATTACCGGTTTCGGCCGGCCCGGTTGTTCGGCAAAAATCTCTTTCACTGCCTGTAGAATCGTCTTGCGGCCCAGCTTGGCGAAGCTGATCTCAGCAGTGGGAGAATCGAACACTCCGGCGAACAGCGACTTCTTCAAGGCCAGCGTCTCCCAAACGCGCTCCTCGATGCTCTTTTCCGTGAGCATATGAATTACGTGCACCGGACGCGACTGGCCCAGCCGGTGTACGCGTCCGATGCGCTGCTCCAGCCGGGCCGGGTTCCACGGAGGCTCGAAGTTCACCACCACCGAGGCTGCTTGCAAATTGAGACCCACGCCTCCCGCATCGGTCGAGAGAAAGACCTTGCAGGCCGGATCGTTGCGAAACTTCTCGATCAATGCGCCGCGCTGGCGTGACGGAACACCACCATGGAGAGACACGAATCCGATGCCCAGCTTGCGCAGCTCCTCGCCTGCCAGATGCGTCATTCGTTCAAACTCGCTGAATACCACTACTTTGCGTTCCTCTCCCCTGACGAAGTCGGTCATGATCTCGCGGAACTCCTGGAGCTTAGGCGAATGATGGGTCTGCTTATCGAATAGAAATGTCGAGTTGCACAACATGCGCATGTTTTGAATGCAGCATAGAATGCGCTTTTGATCGATCTCGGAGAGCCAGCCTTGGCGCTCCCACTTGCGTACGAGCTGCGCCAGCAGATCGCTCTGCTCGTAGTAAGGCTCCGCCTGCTGGCTGGTCAGCGGCACGCGAAAAACTTTGTCTGTCCGCTCGGGCAGATCCTTCAGTACCTCGGGGCGCGTACGCCGCAGCAGGATCGGGGCCAACTGCTCGTGAATGCGATCCAGGCCGCGATAGCCGGTCAGACGCCCTTTTTCGTCCAACACGCGGTGCTCGTCTACGAAGCGGAATGCTGGGCCGAGCCTGCGGCCGTCGACGAACTCCACAACGGAAAACAGCTCCTCCAGTTTGTTTTCGAGCGGCGTGCCGGTAAGCACCAGGGCGTAGCGGCTCTTCAATTGCTTGATGGTGCGCGCGGTCGCAGTGGTCCAGTTTCTGATTCGTTGCGCCTCGTCGAGGATGATCAGGTCCGGACGCAGTTCCTGCATGTATCGGATGTCTTTGAGGACGAGCTCGTAGTTGGTGAGAGTGAAAAACTCCGGGGACGCATACATTGCCCGCCTCTGCGGCAAAAGACCTTCGACAATCTTCACGGAACGGTCGGTGAACTTTTCGATCTCCGTCTTCCACTGGTATTTGACCGAGGCCGGCGCAATCACCAGGACTCTCTCGATTCCTCGCCGTTGACGCAAAAGTTCTGCCGTGGCCAGCGCTTGAATCGTTTTGCCAAGCCCCATGTCGTCGGCCAGTACCGCACGCCCGCGGCAAGCTGCGAACAGAGCGCCGCGGGCCTGATAGGGCAGAAGCTTCGTTTTTAGAATGCCGGCGGTGGGATCCTGCCCGCGCTTTAATTTAGCAAGCAGCTTGCGCTCCAGTTCCAGACCTTCGGCCAGCTCGTTTTCCCGGTCGATGTAATCCAGGACATCGCTGTAGATGACTGCCTGGCCGTCGGCGTTGCGCAGCGCTTCCAGCACCTCTGAGAATCGCAGGTAACGCTCGCGGCGCAGAAGACCGTTGGCGTCGAAGTGATCCGCAGCGAGCGACAAGAGCGCAGACGAAGGCGACGCGGGCATGCGCAGCCGCACCTCGATCGTATTCCCGTACTGAAGCGAGATGGAAGCGCGCGTGCGCTGGAACCTTGCGGCTTCCAACGTCTTCTGATGGCGCTTCCG
>JBKICP010000067.1:0-12132 GCA_046567085.1 Acidobacteriota bacterium | reverse complement strand
GAAGAGGGACGCAGCCCGATATGGCTAACAGGACCGACCCTTTGAGCCGAGACTTCCTGCTCACGTGCTGCCTCCCGGTTCTCCTCCTGCGCCAAGCACGCTGCAGAAGAAGACCCCGGCAGGGCACCGGAAAAACGTGCCATGCCGGGGTATTGTCCATCTTACATCCATCCGAATGAAGCTATGCTGCTTTGCCCGGTCCTAGTAGTAGAGCTTCATTGCGAACTGGATCTGCCGCGGATTGACGCGGGTAGCTCCAATGGCTCCGAAGGTAGAGCTGGTGTAATCGCCTGAGCCGCCGATGGCGACCACGCCGTTGCCGCCAAAGTTCGGCTGGTTGAAGTTCGGATGGTTGGTGATGTTGAAGAACTCCGAGCGGAACTCCAGCGAGTACCGTTCAGCGATCGGGAAGTTCTTGAAGACCGAGAAGTCCAGGTCATGAATTCCAGGACCCCAGGTCTGATCGCGCTTGGCGCCCAGGGCCGCGGGACCGGTGAGAGGAACGCAGTTCGGCGCCGAACCCGGAATGGGAGCCAGGGCTCCCGGTGTTCCGCCCAGCAGACAGGGCTGGGTAAAGGCGGACGGATTGCCGAACCAGAAGGGTGCGTGATAGCCACCCTTCGTCATGATATGTTTCCCGATATTCGGATTCCCGGTGACAAGATCGTTGCAGCCGACGCCCGAAGCGGTGCCGGTATGGCAGCCGAAGCCGAGAGGCTGGCCGCCCTGCGCCGTCAGGATCCAGTTGGTGGACCAGCCGCCAAGCACTGCATTGGCCACACGTCCATTGTTCATGAACGTTCTGCCTTTGCCGAAGGGGAGCTGGTAGATGCCGCTGAAGTGAAACACGTTGGTGATGTCGAAGTCGGCCAGGGAGTAGTCAAACTTCGGACCCAGACCGGGGACGGCATAGGCGCGGAGCGTGTCGGCGCTGGTGCCGTTGAGCAGGTCGCCGGCATCGCTCATGGCCTTGGACCAGGTGTAAGTGAACAGGAAGGTGAGACCGTGCGACAGTTGCTCCTGCAGCTTGGTTTGCAAGCCGTGATAGGAGCTCATGCCGTCGGTGGCCTGGTAGCTGCCGCCGCCAAAATCGGGGAAGGGATAGCAGCTCAATTTCCCGGGGCTGGTACCGACAGCGTAGTTGCCGTAGGGGCAGCCGGCGCCGGTGGTGATACCAGCAGGCAGAATGGCCGGTACGTTGTGGTAGCCGACGCCATGCTGCAGATTGGCGTCGTGCGTATAGACATACGACACCGTCGCAGCGAGCGAGGGCAGGATGGAGTACTCGAAGGTCAGGTTTCCGGCGTAGGTCCGAGGCGTCTGGTAGTTGAACTGCAGACCCTGCAGGCCCAGGCCCTTGGCGTTGACCAGAGCCGGGTTAAATGCGATGCAGGAAAAACCGGACTCAAGACTGGCCGTGCCGCCCGCACCGGAGGTGGCGCAACCGGGATACGGGCTGTTGTAACTCACAGGCGCAACCTGCCCAACGATCGAAGAGTGCGGGTCGGAGGGGTTGGCCTGCGGAGTGTAGTTGAAGTTGAACACGAAGGGATAATTCTCACCGATGTTGGGTCCGTATCCCTGGTTCTCAAAGGAGTTGAAGAACATGCCGAAACCGCCGCGGGCCACCAGTTTGGGCGTGACCTGGTATGCCAGGCCCAGGCGTGGGGAGAAATTCGCCTTCTGGGGTTGAACGAGTCCCTGGCCATAGCGGTTGGTGACATCCAGCGCGATGCCGTCGGCGGCCAGCAGATCGACCAGGCCATAGCACCCTGCGCCGAAGCAGCTGGAATTGGTGGAGAGTGTGCGGTTGTCTTTTCCAGTGGCCGGCAGAATGAAGGTTGGGGCGCCAAGGCCGACCGAGGGTAAGGGGGACGGGACAAAGTTGGCCTGGCCACCGTTGGTTTCGTTGATAGGACCGAAGTAGTCGTAACGAACGCCAAGGTTGACGGTCATCTTCGAATTCATCTTCCAGTCGTCCTGGAAGTAGCCGGCGAGATATTTCTTCTCGTCGTAGGTCTTGTTGATGTTGGAGGCGAAGACGTTGTTGGAGCCACCCGAATAGCCGAAGCCGTTGGGATTCGGATTGCCTGCGAGGGTCGCGGGAGCGGCCATGGCTGGCAGAAGGAACTGGGCCAGTCCACCGGTCGTGCTGCCCTGGTTGGGGATATCGGTGTACGTTCCGCTGTACTCGAAGCGGCCGTGGGAAGTGGCAGGCTGGAGGGTGGAGAACTTGGCGTTCTGGAACTCGAAGCCCATTTTGAAGCTGTGTCTGCCGTAAATCCGGGTGAAGTCGTCCATGATCTGGAGCGTGGCTGTCGCTTCATCGGAGGGCAGATACTGGTTACTGCCGAGAGTCTGCAGGTTGCTGACGGCAATGGCAGGGAGACCACCGTTTTCCGCCACCTGGGGAATGCCCTGAATTCCGTATTGCGCGGGGATTCCCATCTGCGTGCCGACCGGACCATAGCGGGTGGCATGCAGGTGGGCAAAGCCGGCGCGCACCTGGTTGACGACGTTAGGACTGAAGACGCGGGTATACGCAGCGACCATCTGCGCCGATTTCGCCGACTGGAGTCCCTGCTGGAAGGCGCCGCCATCGGCGATGCCTTTGTAGGGGCCGGGGATGAACTGGGGATCGTCGGAGTAGCTGAAGCGGGCGAAGATCTGGTCGGCAGCGTCCGGGTTGAAATCCTCGCGCGTGTCGAATTGATTGGAGTGTTCGAAGAGGGCCGGGCTGTTCTGGTAAACGCCGAGTCCAGCGTTCTGCCCGGGAAAGAGCTGCATCAGCTTCACCGCATTGGCATCGATGCGGCCCGCCGGAAGCATGTTGAGGTCGGAGCAGGCCGCGAGGGTGAACGTCTTTGTTCCCGGGCCGCAGGCGGTGCTGAAAGGATCGCGAACATATCCGTCCGCTCCGGAAGTATTGGTCAATCCCGAAACCGGGTCGACAGCACCCGCAGCGACGAAGCGGGTGGTTGCCGGATCGAGAATCGCGCCACGCTGAATGCTGCGGCCGAGGATGTCGTTTCTGGGGGCACCAGCCTGCTGGGTGAGAATGTCCTGGAGATTCTGGAAATTACTCGCCTGCTCGGCAGCCGTCGGCACATTGGTGGTGAAGGACTGGCCTTCCACACGGCGTGTTCCCTGATAGTCGCCGAAGAAGAAAACCTTGTTGCGGATGATGGGACCGCCGACGGTTCCACCGAACTGATTGAAGCGATATTCGCCCTTCGTCGGGGTGGAGGAGTTGTCTTCGAACCAGTCAGCGGCATCGAGCTTGTCGTTGCGGAAGAACTCCCAGACGTCGCCATGAACCTGGTTGGTACCGGATTTGACGGTGGCGTTGAGCACCGCGCCTGCGGCTCGACCGAGTTCCGCGCTGTAATTGCCGGTCTGGACTTTGAATTCCTGAATGGCGTCGATTGGCGGCAGGATGACGTAGTTGGTGCCGTTGAGGAAGTCGACGTTGTTGGAGTTGTTGTCGATGCCGTCGATCAGGTAGTTATTCTGCGCGGGGCGCTCGCCGTTGGCGGAGAAGGCGCCGGAGGCGGCATTGCCGCGGGTATCCGCCTGCGGGGTCTGCATGCCTGCTCCGAGCTGCGCCAGGAAGGTGAAGTTGCGGCCATTGAGCGGCAGGTCGTTGACCTCTTTGCGGCCAATGACCTGGCCGGTGGAGGCTTCCGCGGTCTGCAGCAGGGGAGGAGCTTCATTCACCTGCACGGTTTCAGAGGCTTCGCCGACCTTGAGGGCAATGTTGACCGTCAGCGGCGTGCCGACGTTGACCGTGAGGTTGGACTGGGTGGTCTTGGAGAAGCCCTGGGCCGCGACGGTGATGGTGTAGTGCCCAGCACGCACCGGCGAGAACGTGTAGGAGCCTCCGTCGCCGGTGTGGGTTTGAACGGTGATGCCCTGGTCGGTGTTCAGCAGCGTCACCTGAGCGTTGGGGACGACGGCTCCGGTGGAATCGGTTACGGTTCCGGTGATGGAACCTTCATCGACCTGCGCGAAAGCCGCTCGCCCTGGCAGCAGGAGGCAGCAGCAGGTGATGATGATGAAGTTGAGTGCGTGAAAGAAACACGTAGCCTTCCTGTTTTTGCGCATCCTGGTACCTCCGAGACGATAAGAGAGAGTTGGGGACAACTCGGATTACACTGCTCTTCCTCGCGCGAAACGTGTCTGCGGCGAGGCTGTACTGCGAATCAAATGAAAGCCGTTACATTTTGCAGGCGTGAGCCTGTCTTTTGGGGTACGGTCGATGACTCTAGAGCATTGGGTTTTCGATTGTCAACCTAAAGTTGGAGACGCAGTTCCGACGCGGGTCCGAGGCTGAGGAAAACGCTGCCGCATGGACCCTCGAACCGCGAGGGCAGCGTGTTCGGATGGATCGAGGAGGGAAGCCGGATGATATGATGCCGCCATTCCCAGTTGTATGATCCTGTCCCCGAGGCGTAACAAGCAAACCCTTTCCCGCAGAACGATGCTGAAGGGGATGGGGCTGGCCCCGCTGCTCCTGCGGCCGGCTCCTCTGATTGGACTTCGGAATCCCTGGTTTGCCGGCGGGTTCGATGGCTGGGCTCCCGAACTCAGCGCGGGAGAAGTGCGTCTGCGGCCGCATTATCCACAGGAATCGCCGCTGGCCGCGGTGATGCGCCTGGTGGAGCCCGGGCTCGATGGCTATCTCACGGAAAAATACGCATCTGAAATTGAAGGCCAGTTGCAGCAGTGGGGGCGACAGCTCTGCGGGTCGGACGATGGGCGCGCTGCGATGCCCGGGTTTGTCGATGCGGGCATCGAAGGGTCCGATTTTTCTGCGCAGAAGGAAAGGACGCTGCGCTCGTCGTTTGGCGTGACGGTGGTGCGGCGTGAATCCGGCCAGGCGACCATCCGAGGACGCGACGCATTTCTGCACAATCTGCGGGACTGGCTCGGGAGCCCTCGCCGCGTGGAGACCGCGGAGTTTGAGATCTACGGGATCGAAATCCTCGCCGATTCGCCGGCCGCGGTGAGAACGGAGATCCGCTACGACCTGGTCGCACTGCGCGACGACGGACAGCGAGAGGAACGCGTGGGCCGATGGGAGATGGAGTGGCGTTCTGCGCAGCAGGAATGGACTGCCTGCCGCTGGCTGGCTCGGGAGGAAACCCGCAGCGCGATGGAGCAGCCGGCCTTTGTGGATGTCACGGCGCGCGCGCTGGGCGACACGGAATCCTGGAAAGCGCAGATGCTGTTCGGTGCCGACTACTGGCGGACCGTGCTGGATGGCGCTGTGGGCGTGGACGTCTACTGCAACAACGGGGTCGCGGCCGGCGATTTTGACGGCGACGGATTCGACGATCTGTATGTGTGCCAGCCCGCAGGGCTGCCGAATCGGCTGTATCGCAACCGCGGAGACGGCACGTTCGAAGATGTGACCGCGAAGGCCGGAGTTGGAGTGCTGGACAACACGGCGTGCGCTCTCTTTGTCGATTTTGAGAATCGCGGATTGCAGGACCTGTTGGTGGTATGCGGGACGGGGCCGCTGCTGTATGTGAATCGGGGCGACGGGACGTTCGCGCTGCAACGCGATGCATTCCGGTTTGCGCGGGCCGCCGAGGGCACGTTTACGCACGCGGCTGCTGCGGATTATGACGGCGACGGGCGGCTGGATTTGTATCTGTGCACGTATCAGTACTATCTGGGGCTGGATCAGTACCACTACCCGGTGCCGTACTACGACGCGCGCAACGGTCCTCCGAATTGCCTGTTTCACAACGAGGGCGGCCACCAGTTTGTCGAAACAACGGAGAAGGCCGGCCTGCACGTGCAGAACAATCGCTACAGCTTTGCCTGCGCCTGGGGACAGACGGGAGCGACCGGCAGGCCCGACTTATTCATCGCCAATGATTTTGGCAGCAGCCAGCTTTATCGGAACAACGGCGATGGAACCTTTACCGATGTTTCAAAGGCGGCCCATGTTGAAGAGGTCGGCGCCGGTATGAGCTGTTGCTGGCAGGACTTCGACAACGACGGGCGGCAGGATATCTACATCCCGAGCATGTGGGAGGCGGCCGGACAGCGGGTCGCCGAGCAAAAGCAGTTTCATGCCGATGCGCCGGAGAGCATCCGCGCGCTGTATCAACGGCATGCGCGCGGCAATGCGCTGTACCGGAATCGTGGCGACGGCACCTTTGAAAATGTTGGACAGAAAGCCGGCGTGGAGATGGGGCGCTGGTCGTGGTCATCGGATTTCTGGGATTTCGATCACGACGGGTTCGCGGACCTCTATGTCACGAATGGATATATCTCCGGCGAAGACCGCAACGATCTGGCCAGCTTCTTCTGGCGGCAGGTGGTAGCGAACTCGCCGGAGGATGCGACGGCCTCTACTGCTTATGAGCGCGCGTGGAATGCGATCAACGAACTGATTCGCTCCGACCGCACGTGGCACGGGTACGCGCGGAACGTGATGTTCGCGAACAACGGCGACGGAACTTTCGCGGAGATTTCGGGACCGGCGGGGCTGGACATTCCTCTGGACTGCCGCAGCTTTGCCCTGGCCGATCTGGATCACGACGGGCGGCTGGAGATTGTGCTGAAGAGCCGGAACGCGCCGCAACTCCGAATCCTGCACAACGCGATGCGATCCATCGGCGACGCGATCTCGATCCGGCTGCGAGGCACGAAGAGCAACCGCGATGCTGTTGGGGCGGCGGTGACGCTGGAATGCGGGTCGCTCCGGCAGACGCGCTTCCTGCAGGCAGGCTCGGGTTTTCTGGCGCAGCACGGGAAGGAACTGTTCTTCGGCCTGGGAGCCACGCAGGGAATGGCGCGCGCGACGGTTCGCTGGCCCAATGGGCAGGAGGAGCATTTTGAGCGGTTGCCACGCAATCACCGCATCGAGATCGAGGAAGGATCGGCGACGTTTACTGCAAAGCCCTTTGCGCCTGCGGCAGAGGGGTGGGGATCGGTTGGAAGTTATGAGGTGCCCGAGCAATTGCCATCGCGGTCCGAGACATGGCTGATCGACCCGCTGCAGGCTCCATCGTTTTCGCTGCCGGATTTGCAGGGGAAGATGCGCTCGCTCGACGCGTTCAGTGGGAAGCCGGTACTGATGACGTGCTGGTCGACGGAGTCGCCGGAGTCGCTGCAGGAACTAAGGATCGTGCAACGCGAGGCGGGCCGGCTCGCGGCGAGTGGCGTGGAGTTGCTGGGGATGAACTTCGACCGCGGCGACGCGGCGGAGAAAGCGCGCGACGCGGCGAGGACGCTTACGTTCCCGCAGGTATTTGCCACCGATGAGGTGGCGGGTATCTATAACCTTGTCTATCTGCACCTGTTCGACCGGCACCGCGATTTGCCGCTGCCGACGTCGTTTCTGATTGACGGGCGCGGAATGATCGTGAAGGTGTTCCAGGGGCCGGTCGAGGTTGAGGGTTTGGCCCGGGATGTGGTGCGAATCGCGCAAACGGCCGAGGAGCGGAAGCAACGGGCGTTGCCCTTTTCCGGGACGCTGGTGCAGGACACCTTTCAGCGAAACGAGTTCACCTTTGGCGTGGCGATGGTGCAGCACGGATATCTGGAGCAGGCGGCGGAGAATTTTCGCCAGGTCGTCGCGGCACACCCGGATGACGCGGATGCATGGTATAACCTGGGCACACTGAGCCTGCGCAGGAACGATCTGGATCAGGCGAAGCAATATCTGGAGACGACTCTGAAGCTGCGTCCTGATTATCCCGAAGCGTGGAATAACCTGGGAATGCTGGCGGCCCAACAGGGCGCGATGCCGGACGCCATCACCGATTTCGAGCAGGCGATCCGGCTGCGTCGAAACTATGCCGTGGCGATGCTGAATCTGGGCAATGTGTACCGGCGCGAACACGCCTGGGATCGTGCCGAGCCGTATCTCAAGCAGGCCGTTGCGCTGCAACCTGAAGATGCAGAAACGAACTTCAGCCTGGGGATGTTGTATGCGCAGACGCAGAATGCAGCCCAGGCGGAACCATATCTCCATCGCGCGGTGGAGCTGGATCCCGATAACGCCGAGGCGCTGAATAATCTGGGTGTCCTGTTGGCTCGCGAGCAGAAAATGGCCGATGCGGAGAGTCAGTTCCGGGCGGCGATCCAGGCGGTCCCTCAATTCGATCAGTCGTATTTCAATCTGGCGCGGCTCTACGCGGTAGAGAACGATCCGGTGCGGGCGCGTCAGGTGCTGAACGATTTGCTGCGTCTGCAGCCCGAAAACAGCAGAGCGAGGCAGGCGCTGGAGACGCTGCGGCCTGTCAACTAACAGGAGAAAGACCGGTTGCCGGTGATCAGAGTCAAAGCAAATTCCGAGCTTCATGGTCGGCAGATCCTATGAGCCTGCCGCGGCGTCGTTTTCTGGGTTCTTCGTTGCTGCTGAGCGGTGCGCTGCTCGATGTGCTCACGACCCCTGTCTGGAAATGGGGGACACGCACGCTCCTCGGGGCCGAAGTGAAGCCGGTGGCGCAGTCGCCGGTGCAGTTCATCGACATTGCGGAAAAGGCGGGATTGACGACCCCCAATGTCTGGGGCGGGATCGATCACAAGCACATCATTGTCGAAACCAAGGGCAGTGGCATCGCCTTCTTCGATTACGACAACGATGGCTGGCTCGATATCTATCTGACCAATGGAAGCCGCATCGACGCACACTGGCCGCCGGGGCAGGCTCCGACCACGCATCTTTACCGGAATAACCGCGACGGAACCTTTACGGACGTGACTGCCAAGTCGGGGCTGGGACGCAGCGGCTGGCAGACCGGGGTCTGCGTCGGCGATTACGACAATGATGGATTCGACGACCTGTTCTGCACGTTCTGGGGGCATAACATCCTGTTCCATAACAATGGCGACGGAACCTTTACGGATGTAACGAAGAAGGCCGGCTTGTACCACGAACATGGGCGGTGGGGGACCGGCTGCACGTTTCTCGACTACGACCGCGATGGTCACCTGGACTTATTCGTGTGTAACTTTGTGAAGCTGGATCCCGATCGGCCTTTTCCGCCTGCGGTCACTGCCATGTGCCAATGGAAGGGGATTCCGACGATGTGCGGGCCGCGCGGGCTCCCCGGCGACACGAATCTGCTGTATCACAACAATGGCGACGGCACCTTCAGCGATGTGACGGAGAAAGCGGGCATTCTGAAACCGGGTCCGCGATACTCGATCACAGCTGTCTCCTATGACTTTGACAACGACGGCTGGCCTGACATCTACGTGGCTGTCGACTCCGAACCGAGCATGCTGCTGCAAAATAACCACGACGGTACCTTCACCGATGTCGCTGTGATGTCCGGATGTGCGTACAACGCGGACGGACACGAGCAGGCCGGAATGGGGATCGGCGTTGCCGATTACGACTGCGATGGCTGGCTGGATATCTTCAAGACGAATTTTGCCGATGACACGTCCGACTTGTATCACAACAATGGCGATGGGACCTTCAGCGACTTATCGGCAACGGCAGGCCTGGGGATCAACAGCAACTATGTTGCCTGGGGATGCGGTTTTGTCGACTACGACAACGACGGATGGAAAGATATCGTCCAGGTGAACGGCCATGTTTATCCGGAGGTGGACCGGTATAACTTCGGCGAGACGTTCAGGAATCCGCGGTTCGTTTACCGCAATCTCGGAAACGGGCATTTCAAGGATGTCTCCGCGCAGATGGGGCCTGGGATCAGCGAGCGCTTTTCCAGCCGGGGCGCGGCATTGGGAGACTTTGACAATGACGGCGGCGTGGACATCCTGATCCTGAACATGAACGATCTGCCGTCGCTGCTGCACAATGTCGGCACAAGGCAGAACTGGATCACGCTGAAGCTGATCGGCACGCACTGCAATCGCACGGCGATCGGCGCGCGGGTGCGGGTGGCGACAGGCAAGCACATCCAGATGGACGAGGTGCACAGCGGGACCAGCGTGATGTCGCAAAGCGATCTGCGGCTGCATTTCGGCCTGGGTGCGGCAGAAGCAGCGGACTGGATCGAAGTCAGGTGGCCGACGACTCAGAAAGTTGAGCGCTTCACGAATGTCCAGGGCAATCGTTTCCTGACGATTCGGGAAGGGGCGGGGATCGTTGCTACGTACGTCCCGCCGAAGAAGTAGACGGTTCCGATCAGTCGTGCGAATTTCTGGTGGAAGTATTTGCGTCGGCCGATGAGATCACGAACTGTTTGATTTCCTGGCGTTGCTTCTGGACTTCCGCAGCCTGCTGCTTTTCGAGGCTGTCGTGCTTCGCAAGTGCTTCCTGGGCTTTGTCGCGCTGGCCTGTGCGATCGTAGGCGACGCCGAGTCGGTAATAGGCTTCGGTCAACTGCGGTCTCGAGTGCAGCGCTTTCGTATAGAGAGGAATGGCTGCTGCGTAATTGCCGGACTGGGCCTGCAAAATGCCTAACTGGAGCCACGCCTCTCCACACGCGGGGTCGGCGGTGACAGCCTGGTGGAGTAAGTCAACAATCTGCTGCTGCGTGGATGAATTGGCGGAAGGCGGTTGTTGCTTCGAGAGCGCCATTGCCAGGTAGTAATCGGCAAGGGCGTTTCCGGGAAAGCGCCGGTGAAACTCGGCGAGTTTGGGCGCGACGCAGGGAAGAGGATGAGGCGCGGCCACTTCAATGCGTCCCATGAAGAGATACGGTTCAGGGTTCTGCGGATCGAGGGTGGCCGCCTGACAAAGGCGCTCTGCGGCCTCGTCATAGAGAGCGCCGGCAAAGAGCGCGGCTCCGAGCGCGGTAAGCATGCGTGTGGATTTTGGCCATGCCCGGACTCCTTCCTGAAAAACGTCGCGAGCCTGCCAAACGGCGCGGTGGTAGAGCAGTTCCGATCCCCAGGCGAAGTAGTTTGGCTCGCTCGGATCCTGGTGAACCGCCTGGGCAAACTCATGGACCGCGGCAACAGGGTCGCCGAGGGATTCATCCAACTGGCCCGCCAGGCGATGGAGGTCGGCAGCGTTATGACCAGCAGCGAGAGACTGAAGGTGCTGTTGCGCTCCTGCTGCATCGCCGGCTTTTTCGCTGGCTTTTGCGAGGGCGTACTGGTTCTCAGAGTCGGATGGCCGGAGATGGTATGCGTCTTCGAGGGACTTAACCGCGCCAGCGTAGTTTCGATTGCGCAGATCGAAGATGCCCAGGCAGTGCATGGCTTCAAAGCTGTGGGGTTGCGTCGCGACAGCGGCGCGGACTGCGGCCTCGTCCTGCGGACAGGTGGAGGGAGATGCGAGACCGTCGTTAGGCTGCAGATCGAGAGTGTCGCGGGTGAGTGCCTCGCTCGCGCGGAGGTTGGCATCGGAGCCATGACCACCGGCCGCCGTCCAGTCGGTGATGCCGGCGATGGTGAAATGAGGATCATCGGCAAATTGCATGGCCTGCGACAGCGCCGGGGAAGAAGCCGCAGGTGGGTTGCCGAGTTTCAATTCGATGTGGGAGGTAGCGCCCGCGGCGAGATCGATCCAGTCGGAATCGGTGTGCCCGGCGCTCAGCCGATAGCGCCCGGGAGCGAGAGCGCGAAAGGCAAAAGCGCCCGTGGAATCGGAAGTGGCTCGCTGGGAGGCGGCCCCGGTCAGCAGAATTGTGGCGTGGGGAACAACGCTGCCCTGGGCGTCGATCAGACGCCCGGTAATTGCAGCGGAGGGCGAGGGCTCCTGGGCCACGGCAACATGCGACAGGAAAGCAACGAGCAGCGCCAGGATGCAAAGCTGCAGCGATGCCGCGGACCGCGCGTATTTCCGAAAAACCTTTGAACCGGTAAGGAAGCGGCAGCACACCGCTGTTTCCCCGATGAGTCGTTCTCGTTGGTGCAACCGATATCTCCCGTGACCGCAGCGGGTCGCAACTCGCGGGAGATGCGACCAGCGTGCTCAGTATCGCTGGTTGACGAAAGCGAGCGCAAGAAGATCAGCGGTGGGAGCCAGGCGCATCGGATGCGTGGCCGTTATCCGTGGCGCTGTTTTGAGACGACTGGGGGGCAGGGAAGTGCTTCATCGGTTCTGCGGCGAGCGCGGTCCAGAAATTCCGCTTGCGTGTTGTCGCGTGACGTATACTTGGCGCGCTCGGAAAAGGGGTGACGAAGGGGCTGCAAGGCAGTCCATACCACCCCGCTTCCTCGCTTTATTGGACGGTATCCTGGAGG
>JBKICP010000066.1:0-14783 GCA_046567085.1 Acidobacteriota bacterium | reverse complement strand
GTTGCTGCCGATGAAACCTGCGCCGCCGGTAACGATGTACATGCCTCCACCATAATCGATTCAGGCTGCCCTCGGCTCTGCTTCGGCCGCCACAGGAAGGTGGGTTCTCGTGATCGCCGTCACTGTCTCCGGCTGCAGACTCTGCACTTTCCGGCTCCCTTGTGCGATATAAAAGATGTAGGGCTCTGCGGAGAGCACGACTGACTTCAACCTTTTGATTCCGTTTCTTCGGGAGAGCCGGGAAACGAGTATGCGCGGATCATGCGTTTTTTGTCTTTGCGGTTCTGTGTTCTATGGTTGTTCTGCCTGGTTGCTTTCCCTCCGCGACCTGCATACGCCTGCGCGCCCGGCGATAACGGACATACCGCGTCGCCCCGGCCGGCGGCCGCATCGGGCGACAACTCCGGCTCGGAGGGCAGCAGCGTCGTGCTCGCTCACCGGCCCACCATCGTCATTCCCCGCCTTGACACTACACCGAAGCTGGCCGATTTCCTGTCTGACCCGAACCACTCGCCGGTGGCCGGGCAGATGCTGCGCATCAGCCACTTCGTCCAGCGCTATCCGGAAGACGGCGACGATGCCAGCGAGGGCACTGTTGCCTATGTTGGTTACACCCACGAAGCGTTCTTCGTTGCCTTTGTCAGCCATGACAAGACTCCGAAGCTGATCCGCGCGCACATGCTGGCCCGCGACACCCAGGGCGACGACGATGCCGTCTTCGTCATGCTCGACACCTTCCACGACCAGCGCCGCGCCTTTCTCTTTCAGAGCAACGCCCTGGGCATTCAGGACGACGCGCTCTACAGCGAGCAGACCGGCTACGACTTTTCCTTTGACACCGTTTGGGACACGTGGGGCAAGCGCACGCCGAACGGCTTTGTCGTGCTGATGCGGATCCCCTTTTCGAGCCTTTACTTCTCCGATGCGGCTCCCGGAGAAATGCGCACGTGGGGCATCATTCTCGGACGGAACATCTCCCACGCCAATGAATCGGATTACTGGCCGCAAATTGCGCACAACATCGCCGGGCGCCTCACCCAGGACATGCCGGTGGAAGGATTCCGCGACATCGAGCGAGGGCAGAATCTTCAGTTCGAGCCCTACTCGCTGGCGCGCAACCTGCGGCAGCTGAACTCGGTCGATCCGCTGAATCCGTTCTTCGACGACAAGCCCTTCCAGGCCTACGGCGGCCTCGATGCGAAGTTCATCCTGCACAACAGCCTGGTGCTGGACACGACGGTGAATCCGGATTTCAGCCAGGTCGGCATCGATAATCCCGCGACGCCCAACCAGCGCTTCCCTCCCTATTATGCGGAAGTGCGGCCCTTCTTCATCGAGAACAGCAGCTACTTCCAGACGCCTATCAGTCTCTACTACACCGACAACATCGTGGAGCCGCAGTTTGGGGCGCGTCTGACCGGCAAGCTCGGGCCGTGGGCCATGGGTGTGCTCGGCGTCGATGATCGCAGCCCGGGGCAGCTCGTTCCGGCAACCGACCCCAACGCCAATCAGCGGGCGGAGTTCTACGCAACGCGCATCAACCGCGACATCGGCAAGCTCTCCGATGTGGGCCTCATCTACGCCGACCGCGAGTATGTCGGATCGTTTAACCGCGCCGGAGGCCTGGATTACCGCGCTCGCTTCGGCAAGGGCTGGACCCTGACTGGCCAGGCCGTGACCTCGCAGACCAAGAACCTCACCAACAGCACCCCGGGCGAGCAATACTGCGAGACCTACGCGCTCACCTGCAGCGGCCAGGCCTACTACCAGCAGGCGAGCTACTCCGATCTCCACTGGGGCTGGTGGCTCGCTTATAACGACAACTCCGCCGGATTCGTGACCGATACCGGGTTTTTCCAGCGCCCGGACATTCGTGAGCCCAACGGCCGCATCTCCTATACCTTCCGGCCGGCCAGCGGCTTCATCCTCTCGCACGGTCCTTCTTTGTATTCGGAACGGATCTGGGACCATACCGGTTTGCCCCTCGACGCCTACCTCAACCCCTCCTACAGCATCAGCTTTAAGGGACGCACCTCGGTCTCCGGATGGGCTCAGTTCGGCCAGGATCGCCTGCGCCCCATCGACTACTCAGCCCTTCCCGGCGATGTGGAGTATCACAGCAACGAGGCCGGATTTAACGTGTACACCTCGCCCGTGCCGTATCTGGCCATCGGGGGCGGATACTACCAGGGCACAACGATCAACTATTCCCCCCCCGTCAATCAGGGACCCGGACCGGTCGACGTCGCCTCGCCGAACGTGAACGTGGAGGTGAAGCCCTTCGGCTCGCTCGACCTGCAGAACAGTTACGTCTACACCCACTTCACCGATCCCAGCAGCGGCGGCGTTGTGTACGACAACCACGAGCTCATCTCGCGCTGGAATTATCAGCTGACCAAAGCGGCCTCCTTTAATCTGATCGGGCAATATATTTCGACCCTGCCCAACGCGGAATACACCGACGCGGCGAATTCGAAGACCCTCTTCGCCGACGCGCTCTTCACTTACATGCCACACCCCGGCACGGCGCTTTATGTCGGGTACATCGGAAACTTCGCCAACCTCGACCGCGCGCTGTGCACCCGCGAGCAGGATGGCCTCTGCAATCCCGCCGATCCCGTGCTTCCGCCCACCGGTTCTTCGCTGATGAACGACGGCAAGAACCTCTACGTCAAGATGTCTTACCTGTTTCGCTTCTGACTTCGCAGCCCGCGACAGCGCGGAGACGAATCGCGCTGGGAGCGAGCGTGCCAACCCGCGTACAATACCTGTTTTGAAGTTCTTTTTTCCGAAGGACGATTCCCATGGCGCCATCTGTTATGGCGGGCATCCCCGCCCTCAAATCCGATTCCGCGCAGCTTCGCAGCCGCATGGATAAAGCCGTCGGCGATTTCCAGACCAACCTCGGCTCCCTGCGCACCGGCCGCGCTTCCATCCATATGCTCGACCAGGTCAAGGTCGACTATTACGGCACGCCCACACCGCTCAATCAGGTCGGCCAGCTCACGACTCCCGACGCGAACATGATCGTGATCGCACCCTGGGACGCGAGCCTGATCGGCGAGATCGAGAAAGCGCTCCGCACCTCGGACCTCGGCTTCAATCCCAACAACGACGGCAAGGTCGTCCGCGTTCCGGTGCCGCCCATGACCGAGGACCGCCGCCGCGAGGTCGTTAAGCACCTCCACCGTGTGCTCGAAGATCACCGCACCGCCGTGCGCAACATCCGCCGCGACGGCAACGATCTGATCAAGAAGGCCGCCAAAGACAAGAAGATCTCCGAAGACGAAGAGAAGCGCTCGCTGGACGAGATCCAGAAGCTCACCGACGAAGAGATCAAGAAGATGGAAGAGATGGCCAAGAAGAAAGAAGTGGAGATTATGCAGGTCTGACGCCGTGGCGTCTGCCCGGACAAAAGAGCCGCCCTTTGGGGGCGGCTCTTTTTGCTTCTCTCCGCGTTCCCGCTTACATGCCCGAGGACATGTTGGTGTTCGTGCGATGAGCAATGGCCACCTGGAAGAACGTGCCATTCCGCAGGTTGACGTCCCCCTTCTTATTGGAGAAGGTCGCGGAGTTGTGGCCGCTCACCCGGCTCTTCATCGCAACATGGCTCAGCATGCCCGGCTCCTGATCGAAGCGATCCTTCGGGGAAACATGCCGCGGGGCCGAGCCCATCGACGACTCGTCGTACATCGCCAGCTGGTTCTCATCGTTGGGGTACGCGCCGATCACCGTGACCTTCACCGGCACGGTCTTGCCGTCTTTCAACACCGCCTCATTGAAGCGAAGGCTCAGGCTCGACGGACCGCCGTTCGATGCCGGCTGGACCGCCGACACGATGCCCCGCAGTTCGGTTCCCCCCGGCAGTACGGTGCCGTCCTGCATCTTCACGTCGCGATGGAGTTTCGCCTCGACCGTCTGCCCCTGCTTCGCCGTTCGTGAGTTGAGCGCGTGATCGAGCCGCGCGGTGCCGCCCGCCAGCCACGAGCTTGAGGAGCTCGCAGTGCTGGAGCTGCTGTTCTGAGCCGGGGCCGGTAAGGCCCACGCGCCGGCCGCAAGAAAAGCTGCGGTCGCGAAACCAAGGGATGCGTTTCTGAGAGAAGATTGAAGTCGCATAGTCATCTCCTTTATCGATGATGTCGTTGCCGCGCAGACGCGGCGTTTCGTTCCCGTTGCATACAACAGGCCGTCGAGTGAGTTTTTACCGTGTCCATTGCGTCGTACCGCAGCGCGTGGGAGACGGGCTCGCTGCTCGCAAAGGCGTCCGCTCTATGCATTCACCGCAGAGTGGATCGCATAACTCTCTATCTGTTTCGACGCGAATCCGCGGAATTCGACTGCTATCTTCCGGTCGAAAATTCCGCAACAACAAGTGGATGCCTCGCGCTGGCAATCATTTCATTCGAAGTTACAAATAGCCAGGACAACTCGCCGGGTAACGCATTGCAAAATGTTGAGGCCGTCCCCGGAAGGACGGCCTCTTTCCCATCGCGAAACTACAAAGCGATTACATGACCCAAGCCACGCTTTCCAGTTCGTTCTGCATGCACTCATAACTGCACGCGTTTGCCTCGAGACGCAGCACCGCTTCCCGAACCATCCCGGGGTCGGCTCCGTAGCCGTGACCCGTCAAAAAGGTTTTCACCAGCTCCGCGGCCTGCCACGAGTCCATACCCGACTGCAGAAGCTCCGTGCGCAGACCCGCGAGCTCACCCACCGGAAACTTCTCAATTCTGTTAGCGCTCGCCATGGTCGTCTCCTCGCTTCGATCGGATCGGGTTTCTTCTCCCGTTTGCGTTCTCGAGATAACTCCTGACTGCTTCACCTCTGCTCCCTTTAGACACCGTTTCTCCAAAATAGTGTTGCTGCCATCTGCAGCATCCCGTCGATTTTCCTGCACTCATCGCTTTCTAATCGGCGCTGCGGTAACCATTCGCCGTAAACTGAACGGTGACCGACGCACGGAAAAATCCATCCGATCAGGCAACCCCGCGCGAACCCCATCCCGGTCCGTCCTGGGGACTGATGCTTGCCCTTATCTTTCTGGCGATGCTGCTTGCTATCGGCATTGCCTGGCTTTTTATTCACCCCTTCATGACCCGACACTGAATGGTGTTCTGCACTTTGGTTACGTATCCGAGCCGCTTTCGGTTCTTGCGGCCCCTAGCCGTACAATCACACCGGACCTTCCCGGTTCCGGGTCCCGCTCTTTCGGGACAGGAGACGCATGCTACGCGCTGGTCTGACCGGTAGTCTCGGCAGCGGCAAAACCACCGTCGCGGGCATCTTCCGCGCCTGCGGCCTGCACATCCTCGAAGCCGACGCCATTGCCCGCGAGATGATGCAGCCCGGTCACGACCTCTTCCGCCGCATCGTCGAGCATTTCGGGAGCGAAGTCCTCCGCCCGGACGGCACGCTGGACCGCCCGCGCCTCGCCAAGCTCGCCTTCTCGGACAATCGCCTTGGCGAGTTGAACCGGATCGTTCACCCGCCCGTCATCGCCGAGCAGGAGCGGCGCATGTCCGAAATTTTTGCCGCTGACCCCGCCGCCGTCGTGGTGATCGAATCGGCGCTGATCTTTGAAGCCGAAGCCTGGGGGACGGTTCCGGAATGGCGCAAGCGTTTCGACCGTATCGTCCTCGTCACCGCGCCCGACGACCTCAAGATTCAGCGCTTCCTGGCGCGCATTCTTCCCACCAATGCCACAGCCGAAGAGCGCGCCGCTGCCGAACGCGACGCCCGCCAGCGCCTTGCCGCCCAGCTTCCCGATTCCGTCAAAATTTCTCGCGCCGATTACGTCATCGATAATTCCGGCCCCTTCGACGCGATCCGCGGCCAGGCCGAACGCATCGCCGGCGAACTTCGATCCCAGTCCGGCAGCCAAAGGGTTGTCGATACAATAAGAGAGTGACGGGTTTTCCGCCCGGGCCGGCGGCCTTGGATGGCCGCAACCCGGCTCCCTCTCGGAAAGACCTCGCCTGACGCCATGACCTTTCGACGGCTGTTTCTCATCCTCATTCTCGTTACCGGATTCTGGTACTTCATCAATCACTCCAGCTTCCACAACGGAGTCTTTGATGGCGGGAAGCCCTCCCTGGATCTGACGGAGGCTCACGCCGCGCCCGAGTACACGTCTGCGGAGATGAACAACATCTCCGTCTACAAGCGCGTCGTTCCCTCGGTCGTGAACATTACCGCCGGCACCGTGACGCTGGACTTCTTCATGGGTCTGGTTCCGCAGCAGGATCAGGGGTCGGGCTTCATCCTCGACAAGCAAGGACACATCCTCACCAACTACCACGTGGTCGGCGAGAGCCATAACATCCAGGTGCAGACGCACGACAAGCACCGCTACACGGCCCAGGTCATCGGTAAGGATCGCCTGCACGACCTCGCCCTGCTGCAGATCAACGCGCCGAATCTGGTTCCCGCGGTCCTGGCCACCTCGCGCGACCTGCAGGTGGGCCAGCAGGTGTACGCCATCGGCAATCCCTTCGGGCTCAGCGGCACCATGACCTCCGGCATCATCAGCGCCATTCGCTCGGTCCGCGGCGGCGAAGGCAATGCGCCCATCGAGAACGCCATCCAGACCGACGCCGCCATCAACCCCGGCAACTCCGGCGGCCCGCTGCTGAACTCGCAGGGCGAGGTCATCGGCATCAATTCGATGATTGCCCAGAACGGCGCCGAGCAGAATGCCGGGATCGGCTTCGCCATCCCCATCGATACCGCGAAGGCCGTTCTAAACGATTTTCAGAAGTACGGCTACGCCCGGCGTCCATCGCTGGGCGTGACGACTTTGCCCATCGGGCCGGATCTGGCCGAGCAGATGGGCCTGCCCGCGCAGTATGGGGTTCTGATTGAGCGTGTCGTTCCGGGCGGCGCGGCGGATCGCGCGGGCCTGCACGGCGGCAACCAGGTCGCCTATCTCGGCAACATGCAGATCTCCATCGGCGGCGATCTGATCGTGGGCATCGACGGCCAGGAGATCACCAACTCCCAGGACATCTCCGAGATCATGAACCAGCATCAGCCCGGCGACACGGTCACGGTGACTTTCTTCCGCGGCCGCCGCAAGATGACCGCGCGCGTGACTCTGGGCGAGGCGCACGAGCAAACAGCGTGAAGGCAGCCGGTTGCCGGTAGCTGGTGGCCGGTCGATGCCTCACAGCAGCTTCATCGCATCCGGGTCCCACTTCACGATGGCGTCGCGCTCGTAGCTGAGATTGCTGAGCAGCGCCGCGCCCGCGGCCCGGTAACCGAAGACCGCGTCTTCGACCACCGGCTGGCGGGAACGGACGGACGCGAAGAAGTTTTTGAAGTGGTCATAGCTGTCGCTGTAGTCGCGGGGAACCACGTAGCGGTCGTAGCCGACGCGGGTGGGCTCCGTCGGCTCGACCAGCGGATACTTCTGCCGATAGGCCTCGGTGATCTGCTTCTGCATGGCCTCGGTAAACGAGCCGATCATCAGGCCAGGCTCTTTTTCGCGCGGCACACGGTTCACGATCAGCGAATTGCCAGCGATCTCCATCGTGCCTTCGGAACCGGTGAAGAGGAAGCCTTCACCCTCGCTCCCGCCATCGACGAAGTTGACGCGCAGGGCGAGGTTGAAGCCTTCGGGATAGTCGAAGAGCCCGAGCAGGACGTCGGGAACGTCGCGCCCATCCTTCCAGAAACGGAGCCCACCCGTGGCCATGGCACGGGTGGGTCCGTGGACGCCGGTGATGAAGTGAACACCGCTGAAGAGGTGAACGAAGAGGTCCCCGGCCACGCCGCTTCCGTAGGCCTTCCACTTGCGCCACTGGAAGAACTGCTCGCCGTTGAAGGGAATTTTCGGGGCCGTGCCGAGGAAGCGCGGCCAGTCGCATGTCTCCGGGGAAGCGTCGGGTGGCACGGTGTAGTTCCACGCGCCAATCGACGAGTTGCGATCCCAGTGGGCAGAAATCATGTTGAGTTTGCCGATCGTCCCCGCCGCGAGAATCTCCTTCGCCTTGGCGTAAAGGATGTTGCTGACGCGCTGGCTGCCGATCTGCAGGATCCGCTTTGTCGCGCGCGAGGTTTCGATCATGGCCGGCCCATCGGAATAGAGGTGGATCATTGGCTTCTCGCAGTAGACGTCCTTGCCGGCATTCATGGCGTCGATGGAGGCCTGCTTGTGCCAGTGGTCGGGAGTGCCGATGATGACGGCGTCGATATCCTTGCGGTCGAGGATCTCGCGGTAGTCGCGGGTGGTGAGGATGTCCTGGCCCCACAGCTCTTTCGCGTGGGCGAGGCGGTTGTTGTAGCAGTCGGCCGCGGCGACGACCTTCACGCCGGGCACGCTGGCCGCGACTTTCGTGTCGTACTGGCCCTGGCCGCCCGCGCCGATCAGCGCAATCTGGATGTGGTCGTTCGCGGCGATTGGCTTGTCGGGTTCGGATTGCTGCGGGGTGAGGAGGGTTGCCGGCGAATCCGCGGCGGCGTGAAGGCTGGAAGCGAAGAGCGCCTGGGTGGTGGCGGTTCCGGCAACTTTGAGGAAACTTCTGCGATTCACGACGGTCAGGCCCTCCGGTATCGATGATCGACCAATCCTGCCACGATAAATCCTTTTCGCTCGTCATTCGCCGGAATTCGGAACCGTCTCGCAAAAACCCGGGGTCGTATCATCGATACGCCATGATCTCCGCCAGTCCGTTCGCCGTTTATCCCAGCCTGCGCGATCGCGTCGTCGTCGTCACCGGCGGCGCCAGCGGCATCGGCGCAGCCATGGTGGAGGCCTTCGCGGCCAACCAGGCGCGCGTGTCGTTTCTGGACATGCAGGCTGAAGCCGGCGAGCAACTGGTGGAGCGGCTGCGCACGGCCGGCGGTTCGGTACGCTTTCATGCTTGCGATCTGACGGACATCCCTGCTTTGCAGGCGGCGCTGGCGAGAATCACCCGCGAAGCGGGACCGGTCGAGGTTCTGGTCAATAACGCGGGCAACGACACGCGCCACTCCGTGGAAGAGGTCACGCCGGAGTTCTGGGACCACACGCTCGCGCTGAACCTAAAGCATCAGTTCTTCGCGGCGCAGGCGGTGATTCCGGGGATGCGGGCGCTGGGACGAGGGTCGATCATCAACATGAGCTCGATTGCGTGGGTGATTCCCTCCACCAACGTGCCGGTGTACGTGACGGCGAAAGCGGGAATCGTGGGAATGACGAGGACGCTGGCGCATGAAGTGGGCCGGGACAACATCCGCGTCAACTGCATTCTGCCCGGCGCCATCGCGACGGAACGGCAAAAACGGCTGTGGCTGACGCCCGAGTATCAGGCGGAGATCCTCGAGGCACAGGCGCTGAAGCGGCTGATCGAGCCCGAGGAGGTTGCGCGTCTGGCGCTGTTTCTCGCCGCCGACGACAGCTCGGCGATTACCAATCAGAGTCACATCATCGACGGTGGCTGGGTTTGATCGGGTTACAGGTTACGAGTTACGGGTTGCGGCGGACGCGCAAGACTGGCGTTCGAGCCGGACGAGGTTTGCGGATAAAATCGCCGGATGCGCGTCTTCGTCGCACTGTCTTTTCTTTTTGTGGCCGTGCTGGTTGGCTCGGCTTCGGCTCCTGCGCAGCTCAGCCAGAAGATCGCCCAGATCGCTGCCCAGGCGCAGGGACCGGTGGGCGTCGCCTGCTCATTACCCGGAACAAAGCTCGATTGCGACCTGGACGCAGACCGGCCACTGCCGATGCAATCGGTCTACAAGCTGCCGACGGCCATGGCCGCGCTGCACGCCGTCGAGCAGGGCAAACTGCGGCTCGACCAGAAGCTGCGCTTCCTGCCCACGGACATCCAGGCGCCGGATGAGTACAGCCCGCTGAAGGACGCGCACCCGCACGGCAACGTGGATGTGCCGCTTGAGGACTTGCTGCGCGCGATGATCACGCAGAGCGACAACGTCGCCAACGACATCGTGATGCGCGCGCTCGGCGGCCCGTCGGTTTCCCAGGCATACATGCGCAGCCTCGGTATCCAGGACATTCAGATTCGCGACAACGAGAAGAGCCTGAACAACGACGAGCGCCTGCAGGAGCACAACACCGCGACGCCCCAGGCTCTGGTTACACTACTGCGGCGGCTCGCCGATTGTTCGCCGCTCTCTGCGGAACACACCCGGCTTTTGCTCGGCTGGATGACGACCGCACAAACCGGGAATGCACGCATCAAAGCCCTGCTGCCGGCAGGGACGCAGGTGGCCGACAAGACCGGAACCGCGGGCATGAACCGCACCTTCACCAATGCAACCAACGACGCGGCGCTGATCACGCTGCCCAACGGCCGCAGGCTGGCGCTGGTGGTGCTGGTGGCCGACGTGAAGGCTCCCTTCGCCACCCGCGAGCGCGTGATCGCGCAAATTGCGAAGGCCGTCTACGAGGCCGCGGGGCAGGCAACGCAGCCCTGACACAGGACGTGCCCGGGTTCCGTGTCCAATCCGGCGGGCCGCAATTCCGTTGAATCCGCTTTTCCTTCCACGTAAACTTGGTATACGGGGCAACCTATGCTCAGGCTCACCAAGAAAGCCGATTATGGCCTCATGGCCTTGAAGTACCTGGCCGAGCATGCCGATGCGCCCTCGCTCAGCGCCAAGGACATCGCCGAGGCGTACCATATTCCCCCGCAGTTGCTCGCGAAGATTCTGCAGCGGCTGGCGAAGGTCGGCATCCTGCGCTCGCACGCCGGCATGAATGGCGGCTATTCGCTGCTCAAACCGCCCCGCGAAATCTCGGCCTTTGAGGTCATCCACGCCATCGACGGGCCGCTGTTCATCACTTCGTGCGGGCCAAGCCACAGCGGTTGCGACCTCACCGACAGCTGCACCATCAAAGAACCACTGGCGCGCGTGAACGACAGCATCTCCGGCCTGCTGCGCAGCATCAGCATCGCCGACCTGGCGGTGCCGAGCGCCGAAGTCACGGTCCGGCGAACGCCCGGTCAGGAACTGGTCACGATCCAGTTGTAACGGGAAGCCGGTGGCCGGTAGCCTGTAGGCGGTTACTGCGAGCCAGGAGCGGGGATGAAGCTGCCGATCTACATGGATAACCACGCCACCACGCGGATCGATCCGCGCGTGCTTGAGGCGATGATGCCGTACCTCACGGAGAGCTATGGCAATGCGGCCAGCCGCAGCCATGGATTCGGCTGGACCGCCGAGCAGGCTGTCGAGACGGCGCGTGCCCAGGTGGCAAAGCTGATCGGAGCCACGGCGCGCGAGATCGTGTTCACCTCCGGCGCGACTGAGAGCGATAACCTCGCCATCACCGGCGCGGTGCAGGCTTCGACCGCGTCGCACGGCGGCCGGCCGCATGTGATCACCCAGGCCACCGAGCACAAGGCCGTGCTCGATACCTGCGCGTGGCTGGAAAAACAGGGCTGCCGCATCACAGTGCTGCCGGTGGACGCCGAGGGATGCGTGCAGGTGGACGATCTGCGCGCTGCGATGGACGAGGACAAGCCTGTCCTCGTCACGATTCTCGCCGCTAACAATGAGATTGGCACGCTCCAACCCATCGATGCAATCGGCGCGCTGTGCCGGGAGCGCGGCGCGCTCTTCCACACTGACGCAGCGCAGGCGGTCGGCAAAATTCCCATCGACGTGAACCGGAGCAGGATCGATCTGCTGTCGATTTCCGGACACAAGATGTATGGCCCCAAAGGCATTGGGGCGCTCTACGTGCGGCGCAGCAGTCCACGCGTCCAGCTGGCCGAGCAGATGCACGGGGGCGGACACGAGCGCGGCATGCGTTCCGGCACGCTGAATGTGCCGGCCATCGTCGGTCTGGGCGCGGCGTGCGAGATCGCCGGCGCTGAGATGGAAGCCGAGTCTGCCCGCCTCGCCGGTCTGCGCGATCGTCTGCAGGGGAAGCTGCTCGCCGGGCTGGAACGCGTGCGGGTGAACGGCTCGCAGCGGCACCGTCTTCCGGGCAATCTCAACATGACCTTCGAAGGCGCCGACAGCGAGACGCTCATGATGGGGCTGAAGGACGTCGCGCTGTCGAGCGGCTCCGCTTGTACTTCGGCGAAGATCGAGCCCTCGCACGTGCTGCGGGCGCTCGGCCTCGACGAGGAGGCCGCGCACAGCTCGATCCGCTTCGGCCTGGGCCGGTTTAACACGGAAGAAGAAGTGGACTACGTCGCGGAGCGCCTGATCGAGGTGGTGAAGATGCTACGCCAGCTCTCGCCGCAATTCGCGGATATGACGTGACGGTGAGCCTGTAGCCGGTAGCCTGTAGCGCGGGCCGGGTAGCCCGAGCCTGGCCTGGACCGCGAGGCTTACTCCGCTTCGACGATCACGCACTTGAGATACTCCGTTTCCGGAATGTTCAGGACGATGGGGTGATCGGCTGACGCGCCGCGTATCTCCAGCAGCCGCACCCGACGGCGCGCATCTCCGGCCGCCGCGCGCAGCGTCTCCATAAAATCCTGGAGCGCAACATGATGCGAGCAGGAGCAGGTGATCAGGCGCCCGCCCGGACGCAGCATTTTCAGCGCGCGCAGGTTCAGCTCACGATAGCCGCGCAGCGCGCCTTCCACGGCACGTTTCGTCTTCGCGAACGCCGGCGGATCGAGGACGATGGTGTCGTACTGCGATCCGGCGTCGCTCCAATCGCGCAGCAGGGCGAAGGCGTCGGCTTCGATCCAGTCGACCTCGGAGCCCTTGAGCGTGGATCGGTTCGCCGTGAGATTTTGCTCAGCCACTTCGAGGGCGGCTCGCGAAACGTCGATGCCCGTCACACGCTGGCAAACGCGCGCCAGATGCAGCGCGAATCCCCCCTGATAGGTACAGACATCGAGAGCCTCGCCGGTTGCGTAGCGTGCCGCGGCCGCATAGTTCTCGCGCTGATCAAGAAACGCCCCGGTCTTCTGCCCGCTGGCGGCATCGAAGTGGAACGAGAGGCCGTTGAGGTGGAAGACGGTCTTCGTGGCGGGATTCTGAGGGTCGCGCGCAAACAGCGTCGCCGATGCGGGAACGCTGAGATGTTCCAGTTCGCGGATGCGCGGATCTTCGCGCTCAAGGATGGTTTCGAGGCCCCCTGATTCGGGATCGAGGGCTTCGCGCAAAACTTCGGCGACCGCGGCGCGGATGGCATCGTTGTCCAGCGCCTTGTGGCGGAGCTGGACGATGACGAGGCCGGCATATTGGTCGACGGTGATGCCGGGCAGTTCATCGGCCTCGCTGTAGACCCGCCGGCACGCGTTGTTCCCGGCGTCGAGGAGCGGGGCGCGACGCGCCATCGCAGCCCGCAACCGCGTGCGCAAAAGCGCGAGCCAGGCAGCCTCATCCAGAAGCAACTCGCGCGAGATCAGGCGCAAGGCAATCTCCGAAGCCGGGCTGTACAGGGCCGTTCCGAGCAGCGCGCCGCGCCGATCGGTCACCGGCACCAGCCCCGCGGGAATCGTTTCTGGCGCTGCGGGCCACTCCTCCACATCGGAGCGATAAACCCAGACATGCCCCGCACGCAGACGATCCGCGGCACGGCGCGCAATGCGAACGGCGCCAGCGATCTCCTGCCGTGGTCCGGCGCTCTCCGGCCCATCCGATGGCACGGAGGCGTCTCGCTTCGCCTTGGTCACCTTTTCAGACGCCGCCGGCGAGGCTTTTCGGTTAGTTTGTTTCTTTCGGGGCGATTCGCGTTGGGCGTTAGTTGGCATCGGAATTCTGAAGGAGAGTTTTGCCCGATCCGCGCAACCTCCGGGCAAAGACTCATCTTCGCACACTGGAAAGGAGCCGATTTGCGGTCCTGTCTTCGGCACGCAGCCCTCGTGCTGATTCTTTCGCCCCTCGCGGTGCCCGCTGCCCCGGCTCAAGCCGGGGGGGTGAAGCCGCCCGATTCCCCCAGCCCGGCCACGCGCAGCGCCGGATCTTCTGCTCCGGATGCCAGCAGCGCGCCAGCGAAACCCACGCCAGCAACTGCCACCACCCCGTCCCCGCCTGCAAGTACAACGTCCACAGCGCCGGCGACGCCGCCCAGTGCGCCGGCCGTCCCCGTTCAAACGGAAGTGGGTCGCCTTGACGGCGCTTCCTTCCGCATCGACATCCCGAAGAACTGGAACCGCGGCCTCGTCCTCTACTTCCACGGCTACCAGGGCACGCCCCAGCTCTTCGACCCTAAATATCCGCCGACCCGCATCCTGCAAGAGATCCTCAATCGCGGCTACGCCGTCGCGCGCTCCGGGTACGCGGTCGGTGGGTGGGCCGTGCCCCAGGCGGCCAGCGAGTCTGCTGCTCTGCGACGCTACTTCCGCAAGAAATATGGCCAGCCCCGCGAAACCTTCGTGATGGGCCACTCCATGGGGGGACTGCTCACGGTGATGGGACTGGAGACGGATCCCAAGGAGTACGCGGGCGGTCTCGCACTCTGCGGCGTCCTGGCGCCGGCGGACCTCGTGATGCAGCGAGCCTTTGCCAACCGCGTTGCCTTTGATGCCTTCTTTCCCGGCGTGCTGCCGGATGTGGAGCACATCCCCACCACCTTCACGATGAACGATATTCCCACCATCGCCAAGGTGCAGAAGACGCTGGATGCCAACCCGGAGTCCGCAACGCTGGTGCGCGAGCTGGCGAACATCCACACCAATCGCGGCCTGGCCGACGTGCTCGTCTTCAACACCTTCGTAATCGAGGACCTGCGCCTCAAGTCGGGAGGCAATCCCTTCGACAACCGCAATCTCATCTACAACGGGACGGCCAACGATCCGCTGCTCAACCAGCGCGTGCATCGCTACGCCGCCGATCCCAACGCCTACCGCTTCATGGCGGACTGGTATTCG
>JBKICP010000065.1:0-2740 GCA_046567085.1 Acidobacteriota bacterium | reverse complement strand
ACCGTTGCATGCGCGCCCAACACGATCCCAGGAGGAGAGCCGGCCTTCTTCTCGTGATGCTTCTCGTGAACCGGGAGGCCTGCGCCGTCCTTCCCCCCAACATTCCCAACGAAGGGCGGCCCCCCTCGAACCGGCGATGTCGGAGCCGCCGCAGACCGTGGCTGCTTCATCTGATCCCGAGACCCCGGTTGCGCGATCTCAGAATCCTTCCCGGCAGCGGCCGACGGCGCCGGTCTATCCGCGCTCGTGCTTCGAGAGTGCGCGGTGAGTTCCATGCCGGTGGACTCCATCCCTGGAGGCGTCTCCAGCGCCCCCGTCGCTGCACCCGCAGCACTCTTCTCCGAACCGGCATCGGCATCCGCATTCTCCGCCGACAACTTCTTCCCTGCACGAGCCTCTCCACCGAGCACCGGCCCTGCGCATTTCTGCGTGGGGGTCGTCGGCTTCACACTCGGGCTCCCGCTCCCATGCAGATCGCCGGCCATCCCAGAGGCCTCCGCGGCAATGCTGGCGCTGCCCTGTCCGGATCGGGTGGGCCGGTCAGCGCGATTCGCTGCAGACCACCCTTTGCTCCCCGTCAACCCTTCCGCGATACGTCCTGCATCTGCCTCCGAGGCATTCTTCAGACTGCTTCCATCCTCGTGCGGAGCGACCTCGCCGCTGCCCAGTGCAGCGCGCTTCCCCATCTCTTCTGCGCCCATCGCCCGAGCCTGCCTCTGTATTGCCCCCGGCATCGTAGTGTTTTCCTCCGTCGAAGAGCACGAATGCGGAGACACCGCGGCCCCCCCTCCCGGATCTCCCGGCACCGGCCCCTCAAGCGAGCCTGCCGTTGGTGCTGCCGCATGGCCCTGAAGCTGTTGCCGCATCAGCGTCCCGAAGAGTTCTCCCGAGATGCCGCCGAGCGCTCGATGCGCGACAGGCTGCACTCCCTTCGTGCCTGCCTCTGCCACCAGCAACTGAGCCGCAAAAGTCAACGTCGGAATGCCTCCCGCCGCAAAACAATGCAATCGGCCTTCCACCTCCCTCGCGGAAAGTCTGTGGCCGTTCTTACTTTCCCCGCGGCTTCCGTTGCGTGCGGCGGCTCTGAAACCAGTCGTCGGTCCGATTCTGATCCTGGCGGATGCGGTGCGCCTCCTCGGCCTCCATCTGGGCCGCGTGCAGGACCTCCACCTGGCGCCGTTCGAGACGGCGTGCGAACAGAACCTCCCGTGCCTGCTCCAGAGCCGGCTTCCTTGCGGCGGCCATGGCTTCGAGTCGCGCTTCTTTCCGGGCGGCGATGGCTCCGTCGGCTGTGTGCAGCCACCGATTCTCCTCAGCCGCCGCCGGATTCCCCGTCAGATCGTCAAGGGCCTCGGCGTGCATCGACCGCACAGTCTGCCGGTGCTGCTCAGCAGCCGTTTTCAGATCGCGCATCTCGGCGCTCCTGCCCTCGAGATCGACGCGCGCCAGCTCCTCCACCAGCTCCCGTACCTGCAGCAGCCGCAGCAAGGTTCGCTTCACGAGGATGCCCCTCGGCCGGCGCCCTCGATCGTCGCGACCAGCTGCATCAGCCGGCGGCGCACCTCGGCCAGGTTGACCGGCTCGCGCGCGCTCTGCACCAGATACTCGCGAATCGCCGGCCGGAACTGGATCGCCTGATCGATATCCCGGTCCGTGCCGGGCTTATACGCGCCGATCCGCACCAGATCCTCCGAGCGCGCCCAGCTCGCCAGCAGACGCCGGACGATGAGCGCCGCCTTCGCGTGTTCCCCGCTGATCACCACTGGCATCAGCCGGCTGATCGACTCCAGCACGTCGATCGGCGGATACCATCCTTCCGCCGCCAGGGCTCGCGACAGCACCACATGCCCATCCAGATAGGAACGCACGGCATCCACCAGCGGATCCTGCAGGTCATCGCCTTCCATCAGCACGGTGTAGAACGCCGTGATGCTGCCGGTGCGAAAGCGTCCGGCCCGCTCCACCAGACGCGCCAGCCGGCTGAAGACCGAGGGGGTGTAGCCGCGCGTCGTCGGCGGCTCGCCTGCCGCCAGCCCCACCTCGCGCGCCGCCATGGCGAAGCGGGTCAACGAATCCAGCACCAGCAGCACATGCTTTCCGGTGCCCGCAAAATGCTCAGCGACGCTGGTGGCGGCCAGCGCCGCGCGCATGCGCAGCAGCGCCGACTGGTCCGAGGTGGACACCAGCACCACCGCGCGCCTTCGCCCCTCCGGCCCCAGGCCCTCTTCGAGAAACTCCCCCACCTCCCGGCCCCGCTCCCCCACCAGGCCCACCACGATCACGTCCGCATCGCTGTTCCGCGTCATCATCCCGATCAGCGTGCTCTTGCCCACGCCGGAGCCACCGAAGATGCCGATCCGCTGCCCGCGTCCCACGCTCAGCATTCCATCGATGGCGCGGATCCCGGTTCCCAGAGGCTCGCGAATCGGCTCGCGGTCGAGCGGCGCCGGAGCCGGCCGATCCAGCGCTACCGAGTCCGGCAGAACCGCCCTGCGCCCGCCATCGAGCGGCTGTCCGGTCGCATTCATGACGCGGCCGATCAGCCCCTCGCCCACCTCCACGCGGGGCATCACCCCGAGCGCCGCAACCGGATCGCCAAAACGAATGCCGTCCGCTGCGTCGAGCGTCATCGACACCACACCGCTGCCGTGGAATCCGATCACCTCCGCCGCATGCACGCGCCCGGCAGCATCCCGAATCTCGCAGCACTCGCCCACCGAGCACGGCGGCCCCTCGGACT
>JBKICP010000064.1:0-4444 GCA_046567085.1 Acidobacteriota bacterium | reverse complement strand
GTATCCAGCCGCGACTCCCACGATTCGCTCAGACTGGACTTGGCAGCATCGATCAGGGAGCGGTCAATCATGCCGGGCCTCGCGCGTTTTCAGGGGAGGCTGGATTGGATTCGCCATCCGGGAGTGTCTTGAGAAAGGCGTGAAGCCTGATGCACTTCTCGCCGTGCGGTTTATGGCCGGGCTCGCCCAGCATGTAGCCGTATTCGTGCGGGCACCAGCAGCCGGGATTCCGCCATGAGGGTCGCATAATGAGCATAAACCGCCGCGCATCCCGGAGTTTCTGGTCCGCTTCGGCCAGCTTCGCCGTCAAATCCTCGATCACGGCTTCCGGCGTCGGGGCTGTGCAGCGTGGCGGGCACGGGCCTCCGGTCCAGTGAAAGCCGGGGTTGGCACTCATTGGAAGCCCCTTCGCGCACCACTCGCACCGCTGCTTTCGGATCTCTTTGTAAGTCATCTCGATTCCCCTTCCTTGTAAGTCATCTCGATTCCCCTTCCTTCGGCGCAACGCGGGCACTGTGGCAAACATCTTGAGACAAACCCCTTTGTTCATAAGAGAGCCCGTGACGCCCGCGTTTTGGATTTGCGCCGAAACCTGTTCATCCCCGCGCTACCAGCGCAATCAGCAGTGCGGCCGAAAAACACATCGACGCAAGCAATCCGAATCGACAACATTTCGTTGCGCCGTTCCAGCCGCGCGAGCGCCTTGTTCAACACCGCGCAGTCGCTGCACGCCGGGTTGAGACACGCCCGTAACAAGCGTTCGTACGCTCCCCTTGCGCGGGGATCTCCAGCGGCAAAATCGTTTACGAGGTTTTCCATGATGGCTCCTTGTGTGCGGCCATGCGCCGCTCCAGTCCTTCGTCCGAAACCTTCGACAGCCGGCGGTAGTCAGCGTCCCACTTGCGCTTCTTGCACTTGTGGCAGTTGCCGCAGACGCAGGATGGCTTCTTGCCGTGGCGCCCTTGATATACCCCGGTCGGCATTACCGCACCCCCAGGACGCGCTTCATGCGCTCGTTGGTCGATTCGAACGGCCGGTAGCCGGTGAGAAAGTTGAAGACGCGCCAGAAGAGGGTCATCCGCGGCCCTCCGCTTTGGCGATAGCGGCGCGGCGCTTCAGCCGCGCGTCATCGAACAACGGGAAGCATTTCGCGCATAACTCCGGAACTCCCTCGCCGCCGCACTCATTGCAGTTAGCCCACGCTTCTTCTGCGACCTCTTGCAGCTTCGCGGCTTCCAGGAGGTCGGGCGACGCGACAACCAATCGCGCATTGGCTTCGGATTCTGCGGAATATGATTTCCTCGGGCCGTAAATCTTCGCAATTGCGCGCCCTGCACAATCAGACCAAATCGAGTTCCCATCGCGGCCATATCGATGCCACGGCCCCGGCGAGTGTTTCGCTTCGCTCTTCGTATCGCTCACGCTGCCACCTCCGGGAACTTGGTTCACGGTGTCTGGAGTCATTTCGGCCATCCTTTTGGCTTGTCGTATTTCGTCTTGTCGGCAAGGTCCATCCATTTCGTTAGTAACGCCGCAAACACCGGCATTTCCTCGGCGGTCACCGGCCAGCGCACATCTCCCGGTCGAGTGACCATAAACCGAATCGCCCGGCACAATTCCTCGGCCCGCTCATAGCGCTTCAGCCGTCGTGGAGAAATCCGAACACTCTTCACGCTGCCACCTCCGGGAACTCCCTCACCCGGAGATCACTTGGCCACTCAGACATGTGGCCGCCCTTGCGATCCTTGATCGGACTGAATGATTCGAGGCTAATGGACTGCACCGAACAGAACGGGACACGCCCTAATTGCTTCACGAACACGGCCACTCCAGCTTCCCGGCATTGGCGGAGCGTGTCGCGCGCCCACTGGATATCGAACGGCCTCGCGCCGGGCCCAGACTCTCCGCCAATGATGACCCATGAAATTCCGCAGAGCATCTCCGGCGTCCAGTTGATCGCGGACAGTTGCGGCTCCTGGGAGATGAAGCGGACGGCGGCTGGAATCTTGCGAAGGATCTCGGAGCGCGCCTCTGCCGTTGCCTGGTCCTCGACGGAGACGCCGACCCAGACGTTCGGCAGAAAACGTACGCGGTTAAAGACGCGACCCCACCGCTCTGATCCGCCTCTTGTGAAGTATTCAAGCGCATATTCTGGGCGCTTCGTCAATAACTGGAGCGTGTGTTGCGGGCACAGGGCTCCAACCGCCAAGACGCGGTCGATCATTTCGTCCGTGTGCCACTCACCGAACAGGTCCGATTGATTTTCGACGAAAATTTTCTTTGCGCCGCGCCACTTCAACGGCTGCATCAGGATCTTCTCGTCAACGAAGGGCTCGACCAGATCGCGCGAACGCCGGTCGAACGTGAGGCCAGTTCCGTTCGCAGGCAGGCAGCGGGCATTCCCGGTTTTCGAATAGCAGTTCTCGCAGCCATGCGAAACTCGCTCGCAGTGCGGCCCGACGCGCCCAGCCATCCTTCCGGCGATCTGCACTAGCGACGTGTAGCCCTTGGCCCTGGCGATCGCGGCAGCGTCCGCTCTCACGCGAGCGCGCAGCGGACTCCACGTTTTGTCTGTCCACTCGATCTTCGTGTCACCCATCAGATAGCCTCCTGCCCTGTCCTCATAAAACCCTCATGACTTCCGTCTGGCTCGCCAAAGGTCAATGCCCTGAAGGCTGCAATGGCGATTGCGCGGTATCTGGTTTCAGCGTGCGCTTCTCCGATAAAGTAGCGCCGATCCGTCGAGATGTCCTGAACCCCGGCTGGTCCGACAATCCACTTCGGCTGGAACGCATCGTTCGCCTTGACAAATCTTGCCATGAATTCCGACTGCAGCTCCCCGTAAGGAGATTGGACTACGTACATCCAGCCGTTCTTCTGCATTTCGTCCAGCAGGGCATCGGATGCGCTGGCTTCGCTGGAGTAGAGCGGGTATCGGTCCCATGAGCCGAGTTCATAGCCGCGCGCCATGCCGTCCTTGTATCGCTCGAGGCAATCGATGATTGCCTGCCTGCTGTCGTCGCTAATCGAGCACGACTTGCCGCCGTCGTTTGTGGCGATCCAGACCTTGCGCGGTTCTCTGCCGAGAGCGGCATGAAGTAATGCGTCCAGTTCGAAATCGGGTTCGCTCACCACGGCCAAAGGCCTCGATTCTTCAGCCATAACCCAAATGGGTCGCCGGGGTTCCTGCTGCCAAACTCAAATCCTAAGATAAAGAATCCCCATCTTCCAGGTTTTACCCATGGCAAATTTCTGAACAGGCCTATGCGCTTATCCCCGTAATTCCTTTGGAGTATGTATTTCCACCAGCGCCAACCTCGTATCTGGATCAGTTTCATAAAACCTTCAATACTTCCGTCTGACTGGCCACCATCACCCGCGCCGAACTTCCGCACAGCGATAGCGCCTTCTCCGCCGTAAACAGCGCCAGATCAGGCCGGTTGTTGTCCGCCGACAGGTGACTCAACACCACCGTATCAGTTCGCGGTCGGATGCCCGCGAGAAACTCCGCCCCCTGCTCGTTCGAGAGATGCCCCATATTCCCTGCAACCCGGATCTTCACTTCCTCCGGGTGCGGCCCGTTCTGCAGCATCTCCAGATCGTGATTGCTTTCGAGCACGATCACCTGGCAGTCGGCGAACTTGCGCTTCATGGCCGGCGGCACACACCCGAGGTCCGTCGACCATCCGATGCGAATGCCTTCCGCGGTGAACACGAAATTCACCGGGTCGGCGGCATCGTGCATCACCGTGAAGGACTCGACTTCGATATTGCCGATCATGAACCGGCTTCCTGCGGCGAATCTCTTCACCGGAGGCTCATCGACTCCGAAGTCCACCCGGGCCGCGCAGAGATCGGTGGCGTAGATCGGGACAGCCCGGCCGCGCTTGATCGTGTGCCGCAGGAAGGTCTTCACTCCTGCACAATGATCTCCGTGTTCATGGGAGAGAATCACGGCTTCCAGATCCTCCGGCCTCTGGCCCGCGATCGACAGTCGCCGTGTCAGTTCCTGCGCCGGCAGACCGTTATCGATGAGGATCGCAGTCGTGTCGGTCGCCAGCAGGGCGGCGTTGCCTTTGGAGCCAGAGGCCAGGACGGAAAGGTTCATCAGAAATCGCCCTTTGCCACCTGCAAACAGGGAAGCCCAAGTTCCCGCCATTTCTCCACGACGCGGTTTCTGTCGTCCAGCACGAACAGGACGTTGTACTTGCCTTCGATCTCCCTGCGGTAAATCTCCTCTTTCACAATCCGGTCGTCCCTGTTGTCGCCATCAGCGCGCATGAACAGCGGATCGGTGAATCCGACATTCGAGAATAGCCAGTCCATCGTCGCTTCCCGGCATTCGGCCTTGCGCCCGGAAACGAAGATGACTGGATATCTCTCGCGAAGCAGCTTCACAAGCTGAACGATGTGTCCGTGCGGGAGGTCCGTGTGAACCTGCGAG
>JBKICP010000063.1:0-15395 GCA_046567085.1 Acidobacteriota bacterium | reverse complement strand
TCATCGGTCCTCCCCCTGAATGGGTCAAAGCCAGGTAAAGAATGAAACTTGTTTGTTTGGGACGCGCACTATAGTCCCTTTCTGGCACGCGAATGTAAAGGCCGGATGCAACCGCTGTCAATGCAAAAATTGACGGTTGCCGATTCGGTCAAGGGGAGGTATCCCGAGGGAGTACGTTTCGTAATCTTGCGAGCGACGGGATTCTATGTATGGATGGTTGCGAGGGCAGCAGCCAGGCCAGTGTCAGGCACGGTCGGCTCAAGTGGATTTGTTGCCGAGGACAACCATGCCAGCGACGGAGAGGGGCGATACGGGGCGCGGGATTGAGGCCGGCGGGACGGCGTTTTAGAGGGCGGCCTCGGCATGATTGCGCTCGGAGAGGCGCTCGGCGACGCGTTCCTGATCGCGGAGGCGGGCGGCGTCGACGAGCATTTTGCCGGCCCAGCGGTAGACATTGAACTGGGCGAGCAGGGAGCGCATGGAGCGCATGCGGTCCTGCTGTTCTTCTTGGGGCATGCGCAGCGCGGTGGCCAGGGCCTCGCTGCTGGCTTCGAGATCGTAGGGATTGACGATGAGCGCCTCGGTGAGCTCGCGGGCAGCGCCGGTAAATTCGCTGAGGACGAGGACGCCGTTGAGGTCGGTACGCGCGGCGACGAATTCCTTGGCGACGAGGTTCATGCCGTCGTGGAGGCTGCTGACATAGCAGACGTTGGCGGCACGGTAGAAGCGGAAGACCTCCGGCGGCTCATGATGGGAACGCAGCAGGAGGATGGGCCGGTAATCGCCGGCGCCGAAGCGGTCATTGATGCGGGCTGCCAGAGCTTCGACTGCATCGTTGAGCTCGCTGTAGCGGGGGATGCGGGTACGGCTGGGAGCGGCGAGTTGCGCAAAGCTGAAGCGGCCGCGGAACTCCGGATAGCGCTCCAGCAGGCGCTCGACGGCAAGCAGGCGCTCTTCCACGCCTTTGGTGTAGTCGAGGCGATCGACGCCGACACCGAGCAGCGCATCGGGTTTCAGGCCCCAGTCGCGCCAGACCTGGGCGCGGCATTCCTCGACGGAGGGCGCGGTCTCCACCCAGTGGTTGGGCCATTCGATGGCGATGGGATAGGGGCGGATAAGGGTGCGATGCCCCTGCATGATGACGGCGTCGTTTTCGCGATCGATGCGGGTTTCAAGGTAGCGGTCGACCGAGTCGAGGAAGTTATTGCAGTGGAGCTGGGTGTGGAAGCCGAGGATGCTGCTGCCGAGCAGGCCCTGGAGCAGTTCGTTGCGCCACGGGCAGATGCCCATGCGCTCGCCGTTCGGCCAGGGAATATGCCAGAAGTTGAGGATGGTGGCGGCGGGGAGGCGGCGGCGGATCATCGCGGGGGCGAGCGCGAAGTGATAATCCTGCACGAGGATGATGGGGTCGCGGGTGTCGACCTCGCGGCAAACAGCATCGGCAAATTTCTGATTGACGGCGCAGTATTGGCGCCAGTCCTCGATCCGGAAGACGGGGCGGGCGTGGGCGACGTGGCAGAGCGGCCAGAGGCCTTCGTTGGAGAAGCCGAAGTAGTAGCCCTGCTGCTCTTCTTCGGAGAGCCAGACGCGGCGGAGGCGGTAGGAATTCTCACCGGGGGGGACGCTGAGGCAGTCGTTGCGGTCGACGGTTTCGCGATCGGCGCTGCCGCTGCCATGGGCGACCCACACGCCGGAGCAGGCGCGCATGACCGGTTCGAGGGCGGTGACCAGACCGCTGGCCGGATGCTGGACTTCGATCTGGCCGTCTGGCTTGCGCTCGTGGACGTAGGGCTCGCGATTGGCGAGGATGACGATCTGCTCTCCGTGGAGGAGGCGGTTGAGGGTCTGCTTCAGGCTCGCGGCGCTCCACTGGCCGGGGTTTTCCTGCTGCTCGCTGGCCATGCGTCCGACCAGCTGGCGCACGTCGCTGAGAATGGGCTGAAATTCGCGCCGATTCTTGCCGCCCCCGCGCAGGGACCGGCGCAGTTCGAGGCTCCAGTCATGGCGGGCGCGGCGGGCCGCCACGACGGGAACGCCGAAGGCGGTGATGGCCAGCAGCAGCGAGATGGCGATGAGGAAGGTCCGCGCGCGGTCTTCGCGCTTCTGGATGTAGCCGAGATCCTGGACGAGGATGGTGAACCCCAGCTCCTGTCCGTCGGCATGGACGGGCATGGCAGCGACGTGGACGCGCCCGGTCGGGAGGGTCGCGATCATGCTCCACTCGCGGAACGAGGTTTGCTGCGTTCCGTGATGGGGCGCATCGGTGAGGATGCGCGCGCCGACTTCGAGGCAGTTGAACTCGGAGGGAAATGCGGCGGTGGCGGCCAGCGTGCTGAGGTCGGGCCCGCAGGCGGCGGCGGCCATGATGCGCTCATCGTGGGCGAGGGAGACCAGTTCCCCATGCAGATCCTCGGGGTTGTTCCAGACCTGAGCGAGCGAGCGGTTGGCACCGAGGAGCACCAGGTGGGCGCGCGTGCTGACATCGCGCTCGAACCATTCCCGGGCCGTGGTCTCGACCACGCCGGAGACCATCCACGTGAGGAGGCCGAGACCGGCGAGCAGGGCAAGAATCAACTGGGCGATTCGAGACATTCCTCCTTAGGCTACAACCCGGACAGCCGCCACGGCGATGGATTCGTCGCAACCTGTAGACTCATTCGTCGGGCCAGCGCGAGGGCCCAGCCAGTATGAACCGAGCCCCCACAGCCGCCGCTCTCGATTCCCTGCGCGTTGTCGAACTCACGGAGGCCCTGGCGGGACCGTACTGCGCGATGCTGCTGGGCGATCTGGGCGCCGATGTGATCAAGGTGGAACGGCCGCAGATCGGGGATCAGGCGCGCCGCTGGGGTCCGCCGTGGTGCGGAAGCGAATCCGCCTATTTTCTTGCCGCTAATCGCAACAAGCGGTCGATCGCGCTCGATTACGATGGGGCGGCGGGACGCGAGGTGCTGGAGCGTTTGCTCGGCAGCGCGGATGTATTTCTGATCAACCAGCCGAATCGAGGCTCGCTGCAGCGGCGAGCGCTCGACCCGGAATCGCTGCTGGCTCGATTCCCGAGGCTGATCGTGGGCTCGATTACCGGTTACGGGCTCTATGGTCCCAATGCAGGCCAGGCGGGCTACGACATCATCGCGCAGGCGGAAGCGGGCATCATGAGCTTCACCGGGGAGCCTGGCGATCCGCCGATCCGGTATCCGGTCGCGCTGGCGGATATGGTCTGCGGCATCTACGCGACGACGGGGATTCTGGCGGCTCTGCTGGCGCGCGAGCGGTCGGGGCGCGGCCAGTTTCTGGATCTGGCGCTGTTCGATTCGCAAGTGACGCTGCTGGCCAATATCGGCAGCAACGTGCTCAATGCCGGGGCGCTACCGGAGAAGTGGGGGAACGCTCACCCCAGCATTGTGCCCTATCAGCTTTTCCGTGGACGCGACGGGAGATATTTCGTGCTGGGCGTCGCGACGGACACGCTGTGGAAGAAATTCGTGGAGATCCTCGGCGTTGCGGGCAGCCTGGGATGCGATGCGCGTTTCGCCACCAATCCGCTGCGCATCGAGAACCGCGAGGCGCTGATTCCGCAATTGCAGGCAATATTTGTGCAGCGCGATGCACGGGAGTGGGTGGGGCTGTTCAAGGGAGCGGCGATTCCGGCGGCGCTGATCCAGCGCGTGGATGAGGCGCTGAACGGCGAGCAGGCGGTGGCGCGGGGGCTGATCGTCGAGATGGAGCATCCGCTGCTCGACTCGGTGAGGAGCATAGCGAACCCGATGCGCATGTCGGGGACACCGGCGAGTTACCGGCTGCCTCCGCCGCTGCTGGGAGAGCACACCGAGGCGATCCTGGCGGAACTGGGGTTCGCACCTGACGCTTTGCGGTAGGCAAAGCGTCAGCGCGCAGGGTGTCGGGGAGCGCCTGCGCCATCCGCTACCATGGACGGATGCTGCGTGTACGACGAATGGAGCCGGAGGCTCGCCTGCCGGTGGTGGCGCATCCGGGCGAAGACCTGGGTTACGACGTTTTTCTCCTCGAGGGGGTCTCTCTCTCTGCGCGTTCGACCCGGCGACTGCGCACCGGGATTGCCGTCGAAGCCCGGCATCCGGCAACCGGCGAGCCTCTCGGACTTCTGGTACGGGATCGCTCGTCGATGGCGGCGCGTGGCCTGGCCTGCACGGGGGGCGTGATCGACGCAGGCTATCGGGGCGAGATTCTGATCGTCATGACCAACCTGAGCGAGGCTGCTGTGGAACTGAAGGCCGGGGAGAAGATCGCGCAGCTGATTCCGGTTCCGGTCCTGACCGGAAATGTGGAGGAAGTAGAGGACCTTGAGGAGTCCTTACGCGCGGCGAAGGGATTTGGCAGTTCGGGGCGGTGATCCGGGCGCTGGGATGGGCGGTGAAGATACTGCGTCGCGGCAGCAGCCGCGATCGCATACCGCGAAGTTTTCAGGGATGGGCTGGAGGCGCGGGTCGGAATCGAACCGACGCATAAAGGTTTTGCAGACCTCTCCCTTACCACTTGGGTACCGCGCCCTGAACAGGAAATCTTACGCCAGATTTGGCGCCACCGGCCAGCACAGATCGCGCACAGCCGAGACCGAACTGGTTGCCAGGTCGCCTATCGGGTAGGGATTGGGCGCCTGGAGCGGGAGACGGGACTTGAACCCGCGACCCTCGCCTTGGCAAGGCGATGCTCTACCACTGAGCTACTCCCGCTTGAGTTCCTCCTGAGTATATCGGTCGTCTTCGCCATGGGTCAATTCGAAGCGTGTGCACTTTCGGGGTAGTCGACGCGCACGGCTACGATTTCATACGGCCGGAAGTGGACGGTGACGGTATTGGCCCGGAGCGGCAGCGGCGCGCCCAGGGGTTTCTCCATGAGATTGGTCTCGACGGCGGCGGTGGCGCCGGGGGGAACGTGCAGTTCGGTGCTGCCAGCCTTGCCGGCCCACTCGTAGAAGTGGAAGATGAGCGCGTTCGAATCTTCGGCCTTCTTCATGGCGGTGAGCGCCACGTCGTCGGCAGTGATGGCGACGAAGGAGTGCTCGGCCGGAAGCGCGCCGGTGTGCGCTTCCACCTGCATGGCCTGCAGGGGATAGTTGAAGTCGTAGCCGTGGCGCACGGTCATGGCGCTCTTCCAGTCGCCGGCATGCGGGTAGAGGGCGTAGAGGAAGTGCTGGTGCCCGCGGTCGGCGTTGGGATCGGGCCAGACGGGGGAGCGCAGCAGGGTGAGGCGAAGCTGATTGCCGACGCCGTCGTAGCCGAATTTCGACTCGTTGATGAGGCTGAAGCCGTGCTGGTCGTTGCCGAGGTCGGCCCAGCGCTGGGCGGGAACCTCGAACTGCGCCTTCTCCCAGCTGTTGTTGCGGGTGGTGGGACGCTGGATGGTTCCGAAGGGAATTTCGTAGGTAGCGAAGGGGCTGGTTGCGGAGAGCGTGAAGGACGCCTTGAGGAGGACGTGCGTCTCGTGCCAGTCGATGTCGTTGACGACGACGGCCTGGTCGGCGCCGGCGGAGAGCTGAATCTCCTGGACGAACTTCGAATTCTGCCAGTGACGGGCGATGCGGATGGCCGCGCGCATGGGCCCTTTCTCGACGACCTGGACGGAGTCGGCCTGGGTGAGCAGGGACGGCGGGCGATCGAGCGTGCCGGGATCGATGTTCCACGCGTCGTAATCTTTCGGCGTGTCTTTGAACGCCTGCAGCTGATTGCCGCAGGAATTCGGGGCCAGGGTTTCGAAGGCGGCCTTCTTGTCGTAGAGGCTGGTGATGCATCCGGTGGTGGGATCGACGACGATGCGGAGGCTGGCGTTTTCGAGCGTCGTGCCGGTGACCTTCAGATCACTGGCAAAGGTGCGGCTACCGGGCACCACGTGGAGGACTTCGTAGCCGAGCGAGGGCACATCCTTTGCGTCGACGAGCAGGTGGAAGGTATTGGTCGATGCGTCTTTCGAGAGAACATCGGAGGGCAGCACCGCGCCCTTTGCGTCGAGGACCGAGACATCGGCCGTGGCCGAGGGCATCTGGACATCGACCTTCACGTCGCCGGAGCGGCGCCACGCGAGCGGATTGAAGACGAGCACGGGCACGCCGGCCGATACGTGGGTGTCGACGTGGGCGGCAATGGTCTTGAGCGATTTGGCGGAGATTTCGTTGGTGGACCAGCGGACGGCGTCGTAGTCCTTCTGGGCGTCCTTATAGATGACGCCGATTCCCGAGCCGGCGGCGAGGTCATGAAAATCGTTGAAGGTGATCTTCTTCCAGTCGCTGGTTAGCTCATTGCCGGGGTAGGGATTTCCGTCCAGCCAGGCGAGGGAGGCGTACTTTTCGGCGTCGAGGGTCCACTCCGGGCTCTCGCGGATGTTGCGCTTCATGTTGGCCTGGGTGGTGAAGACGCCGCGGTGGTACTCGAGGTACATCTCGGTCTTCCAGGTGGGGATGTGAATCTGCCCGGAGATGAGAGACGGCTCGTGGTAGCCCTGCGCGAGGGTCTGGTAGTTCCAGACGGGCGAGTCGGGGGCGATCTGCTTTTCGATTTTTGAGAACCAGGGCTGGGCGGTCCCGAATTCCTCGTGAGGCACGACTTTGCCGGACTGCATCCAATGCACGCCCTCGTCGAGCATGGCGCGGGTGGGGCCGCCGCCGTGATCGCCGACGCCGAACAGGTCCATCATGTCGGTGAGGCCCGGGGCGTATTCGCGCGCCTTGGCCAGGTCGACGCTGAGGCGCACGGGATTGAGATTCGTGTTGGCATAATCGTGGGGGAAATAGGTGAGCACCTTGCTGCCGTCGGGCGACTCCCACCAGAAGAGCTTGAAGGGGAGCTGGTTGGTGTCGTTCCAGGTCATCTTCTGGGTGACGAAGTAATCGATTCCGGTCTTCTTGTAGATCTGGGGGAGCTGCCAGTTGTAGCCGAAGGAATCGGGGTTCCAGCCGATGCGGACGTCGACGCCGTAGTGGTGCTGGTACCAGCGCTTGCCGATGAGGATGGAGCGCGTGGTGGATTCGCCGTCGGGCATATTGAGGTCCGGCTCGACCCACATACCGCCGACGATCTCCCAGCGGCCTTCCTTAATGCGCTGTTTGATCTGCGCATCGATCTCGGGATAGTCGCGCGCCATCCAGTTGTTGTAGGCGGCGGCGGACTGGGTGTAGGTGTAGGTGGGGTACTCGTTCATCAGCTGCAGCGCGGTGGAGAAGGTGTTCTTCACCGTGTCGACGGTCTCCGTCCAGGGCCAGAGCCACGCGGCATCGATGTGGGAGTTGCCGGTGAGGTGCAGGGTGGCCTGCTTCATCGTCGGCTGCAGGGCCTCCATCGTATTTCCGGCATCGCGCAAAGAGGCGTCAAAGGCCTTTTGATCGGCGTTGTCGAGCGCCTTCGTATCGATCTGACCGATGGCTTTGGACAGAGTCGCCTGATCGCCGGCTACGTCTTTGGACAAGCTGGGAATGAGGACAGCAGCGGAGAGAAACTCTTCGCCGAGGTCCTGGGGGCTGGGACGGTCGGGAGAGAAGGTGATGTTCATGGGACTGCCGGCGAAGTGTTTTTCGTCGACGGTGGCCATGAGCTTGACGGCGACGAGGACGCGGTCGCCGGGTTTGGCACGATCGAAGAGGACGATCGGCTCCAGGTCGTCACCGAGGGCGACGCGCCGGCCGTTGAAGTAGATGATCTGCGGCAGAGGGCCGTTGACCCAGGCCTGGAAGCGGAACCAGATGCGGGTGCCGGTGAGGTCGTAGCCGTCGAGATTCTTCGGGACTTCAACCCATTGACGAAACCAGAGAGACTGTTTGGGGAAGGTGGAATCGACTTTGGCAACCGGCCACGAGGAGTCGTCAAGCGAAGGATCTTCGGCGTGGGGCAGATCGCCGACGTGGTACCGCCAGACCCCGGGAGGCAGGTGGCTGAGATTTTCGATGCGGGCGATGGTGGCGCGTTCGGACTCGGGGAGGCGCTTCTCGACATCGAGGCTTTGTTTCAGAAATTGTGCGTGCAAAAGACCGCAAAGGAGGAAAAGAACCGACGCAATTTTGACTGGTTTTCTGAACACGATAGCCCCTCGGACAATGATTCGATGACGACGACGACGCGCGCCGGAAGACCGGCCCAGCCGTTCAGGTTAACACTTTGAAACCGCTCAGGCGCCGAGTCTGTAACCGGCCACAAACGTGCAGCGAGCCGTTTTTCATTCGACGGTTAAGGTCGAGGTCAGCGGCAGGTTCGCGGAGGAATCGCCCACCATTAACTTCGCGGCTCCGTGCTCGAGCCTGAAGGCCCCGGCTTTTGTATCCCAGTACGTCAGCCGCGCAGCGGGAAGCGGAATTTCCACGGTCCTGGTCTTCCCTGCTTCGACGGTCACGCGCTGGAAGCCCTCCAGTTCCTCGCGCGGCCGGTCCACTTTCGCATCCGGATAGCCGACGTAAAGCTGCACGACTTCGTCGCCGGAACGGCTGCCGGTATTTGTCACATCCACGGATACAGTTACGGTCCCGTCGCTCCGAATGGTCCCGGCGCTGCTCCGCAGATTCGAAAAGCGGAAGTTGGTGTAGCTGAGACCGTAGCCGAAGGGATAGAGCGGCCGATCGCGGAAGTACATGTAGGTGTAGCCATCGCGAATGTTGTAGTCCATGCGCGGGGGCAGCTGGTCGGCTGAGCCGGGCCAGGTCTCGACCAGATGGCCGCCGGGGTTGTAGTCGCCGAAAAGGACCCGTGCCAGAGCCGTTCCCTCGTCCTGGGAGGCGTGGGCCATGTGCAGGATGGCGGGGGCGTGCTCCTGGGTCCAGTTGATGGTGAAGGGGAAACTGGAGATGAGCATGACGACGGTCTTCGGGTTCTTCACCATCACCTGCTTGATCAGCTGCTCCTGATAGAGGTCCATCGTCTCGCGGTCGCGCCCTTCGCGGCCATCGCTCGGCACGGTGCATGGAAGTGTGATGCCGCCACCTTCCTGCGGTGTACTGTACCAGGAATGCGGCATGTCCGGCCCGCAGGTGGGATCGTTGCCGACCACGACGACGGCGACGTCGGACTCGCTGGCGGCTTTCATGGCGTCGGCTTCGCCGGCCAAGGTGTCGTCGGGCGCATAGTTGACCTTCACGTCGGGGCCGACTTCGGCTTTGATGCCGTCGAGGGGCGTGACCTTATAGGGAGGGGTTCCGCCGTACCAGTCCCAGTGCACCGAATCGGCCAGCGGACCGATGACGGCGATGGACCGGATCTTCGTCTTATCGAGCGGCAGGAGGCCATCGTTCTTGAGCAGCACGACGGATTCGAGCGCCATCTTTTTCGAGACGTCGCGGTCGCGATCGGCATTCCAGGGCTCCGGTGCATCCTTCATCTGCGCAAAGGCGGCCTGGCCCTGGGCGTCGAGCAGGCCCAGCTTCAGCGCAATGCGGAATTTGTAACGGAGAACATTATCGATGTCGGCTTCGGTGAGCGAGCCGTCCTTGAGCGCCGCGCGGGTTTCGTCCGCATACTTATCGAGGAACTGGTTGATGCCGTTTTTGATGCAGGCCACCACCGCGGCTTCATGGTTCGGAAAGGCATGCCGCGGATTCACGAGGAGGGTTACCGCGCCGCCATCGGTCGAGAGCACATCGGCGCCCCACTGGTCGCGCACGATGGATTTCAGGATGGGGTTGACCGCCATAGCAGTGCCGTTCCATGCGTTGTAGGATGCCATGACGCCTTTGGCCCCGCCCTGCTCGAAGGCCATCCGGAAGGGCACCGAGTAGTACTCCCAGAAGAGCCGGTCGTCGAAGTTCGAGGATGAACCGTTGCGGTTGTTCTCGTTCTCGTTGGCGAGGAAATGCTTCAGGAGAGGCGAGGCCTGCCAGACTTTCCCGTCGCCCTCGATGCCTTTCGCAAAGGCAACCGCCATGGTGCCGTTGAAGAAGGGGTCTTCGCCGTAAACTTCCTCGCTGCGTCCCCAGCGCGGATCGCGATCGAGGTCGGACTGGGGTCCCCAGTCCATGAGGATTTGGCGGTTGTACCTGGGATTCTCGGTGATGTAGCGGGACTCGGAGCCCTCGACGTCACCGGCCTCGCGCACCAGCTGCGGGTCCCAGGTATCTCCCATTCCCGGCGGCTGGGGGAACTGCGTGGTCGCAATCGGCTGCCGGCCGGGGCGCGGCTCGCGCTGGACTACACCGTGGATTCCTTCGGTGCTGCCGATGTTGGGCACACCGAGGCGAGGCACTCCGGTCTGCGTGCCGAGCACGGCGATCTTCTCGTCGACCTTCATCAGCGAGAGCAGGTTATCGATGCGCTTATCTGCGGGCAGGTTTGGGTCGTTGAAGGGATACGTCTGCTGCTGGGCTAGGGCCGGCGACCCGGCGGCGGCCAGCACGAGCGCAAGAGCCCCCAACAGGGCCACTGCATTCTTCTTCGTCATCGCAAGATCCGCCTCACTCGCCGGTTCGACAGAAGCGGGACCGACGGCCGTAGAGTCAGCAAACGCACCAGCGTACCACCTCCGGCGGCACAGAGCGCTGGATGCTTCCCTCCAAAGATAGGCGAAAGGATGGCGAAAATAACACATCTGTCGGGGTACGAAACCGGCTTGTTCCGCTTATGGTTTGTACAGAGCTGTCATGCATCATCCGGTGAAAGCTCCTTTCAAGCCCTCGGTCGGTCAGGAGCCCCGAGGGCTCTTTTCTTTGCGGCCTCTTGCCGGAATGCTGAAACGCCGGGAGCGCTCGCTGCACTGTTGATTGGACTGTGCAGCTGGAGCGCCATGGGGTCCCCGATCCGGATTGTGTAAAGGGAGGAACATCCGCGGAAGGCAGTGGAGGTTCCCTTCGTGACCGGGAAAAGGGGAGTCATCCGTACCCCGGCTGCCATTACGACAAAAGACTTCCGGGTGAGGAAGAGTGAGGGTATAGTGGCACGTAATTCTGAACGCCGGTCCGCTGCTTCCCCTTCCTGATTCCGGCGAGAGCTCCCGCATTTTTACGTTGTGCGCAAGACAAAACCAAAAGGATGGTGTCGCATGGCTTTCTGTGGGAAGTGCGGAACGTCGATGGCGGACGGGGTGGCATTTTGCCCCAAGTGTGGAGCGCCGGTGGGAGCGGCTCCGGGAACACCGGCGGGGGCGCCGTTCGGTACAGCTCCGGGAATGCCGCAGGCGGCTCCGATGACGGGGCCGATGGCTCCTGCGTCGAGCGGACTGACGGAAAATGTGGCTGGGCTGCTGTGCTATGTGCTGGGCTGGCTGACGGGGCTGATCTTTCTGCTGGTGGATAAGCGGCCGTTCGTGCGCTTCCATGCGGCGCAGTCCATCGTGGTGTTCGGAGCGCTGACGATCCTGCGGATTGTTCTGACGTTCTTCTTCCTGGGCGGATACAGCTTTGGGCTGTTCTGGTTCTGGTCGCTGATCTCGCTGATGGTGACGCTGGCGTTCTTCGTTTGCTGGATTCTGCTGATGGTAATGGCCTACCAGGGCAAGTGGTTCGAGGTGCCGATCGCGGCGGGGATTGCGAAGAGCATCGCGGGCAGCTCGAAGGTTTAGCCAGCGGCTGCAGAGGGATGCGGGACGGCGCGAGCACAGGGGCGGCGTCTCTCGATGCGCCGCGGCCGGGCGAGCGGCGTGCAAGCGTCGCGATCTGGATTGATCGAGTAAGGAAAGAGAGAAAACGATGACAGGGTTTTGCACGAAATGCGGCACTCCGCTGAACGAGGGGATGGCCTTTTGCACGAAGTGCGGGGCCGCGGCAGGAGCGGCGGCAGCGAGCGCGGGACCGGCAGCTTACACGCCTCCGGTGTCGAATACTCCGGCCGCCTACACGCCGCCGGTTTCCAGTCCATCGAGCTACACACCGCCGGCGTATACACCGGTGGGCGCGGCTCCCCCGCAGAAGAGCGGCAGCAGCGCCGTGAAGATCATCCTGATTATTGTCGCGGTGTTTGTGGGGCTGGGGATTCTCACGGTCGGGGGAATCATGTTCGGGATCTACCGCGTGTCGCGAGCCGTACATGTGAGCGACAACGGCAAGGGCGTGGAACTGAGCACCCCGGCGGGCAGCTTCAGCGCGGGCGATACGGCGGTGAGCGCGTCGGATCTGGGCGTGGACCTGTATCCGGGCGCGAGCCAGCAGAAGGGCGCGGTGCGCATCAACACGCCGAAGGGGTCGATGATCACGGCTGTGTTTGAGACGAGCGATCCTCTCGACAAGGTGATGGGGTATTACAAAGACAAGCTGGGGACGGGAGCGTCGGTCTTCCAGAGCGATAAGGGCGCGGTGCTGACGCTGGCCGATGAGACGAAGAAGACGAATGTGATGGTGACGATCGGCGCCAACGACAGCGACGGGAAGACGGCGATCACGATCACGCATTCGGTTGGAAGCTGACAGGGCCGGAAGAGTGCCGGTTCCTGCGTCAGGGTTGGCGGGCCGGCACGATCACCGCGATTTGCGGGCGGTCGCGATAGACTCGAAGTTTGGTCCAATGACTTCGACGAATCCACCTCGCGTCCGCTTTGCACCCTCGCCCACAGGCTATCTGCACGTTGGAGGCGCGCGCACGGCGCTGTTCAACTGGCTTTTTGCGCGCCATTGCGGCGGCACATTCATCCTGCGCATTGAAGACACCGATTTCGAGCGATCGTCGGAAGCGATGGTCGAGGGGATCCTCGAAGGGATGCGCTGGATCGGGCTGGACTGGGACGAGGGCCCGTTCTTTCAATCGCAGCGGCTGACGCTGTACCACGCGACGGCGGAGAAGCTGGTGGCGTCCGGCCACGCGTACTACTGCTTTTGCACGAAAGAGGAGCTGGAGCAGCGCCGCGCGGCAGCGGCCGGGGGAGCGGCGCCCATGTCCATGTATGACCGGCGCTGCCGGGGGATCGACGCGGGGACGGCTGCGGCGCGCAAGAGCGCGGGCGCAGCGGCGGCGGTGCGGTTCCGGGTACCGGACGGATTGACGGCGTGGGACGATGCGGTCTTCGGCAAGGTGGAGTTTGCGAACGCGGAACTGGAAGACTTTGTGCTGCTGCGTTCGGATGGGATTCCGACGTATCACCTGAGCGTGGTGGCGGACGACATCGATATGCGGCTGACGCACATCATTCGCGGAGCCGACCACATTTCGAATACGCCGAAGCAGATCCTGCAGTACCGGGCGCTGGGGGCTGAACTGCCGGTGTTCGCGCATGTACCGCTGATCCTGGGACCGGACAAGACGCGGCTTTCGAAGCGGCATGGAGCCACGTCAGTGATTGCGTACAAGGACATGGGCATCGTGCCGGAGGCGTTCCGGAATTTTCTGGCGCTGCTGGGATGGTCACCGGGGCCGCAGCACAAGGATCGGGAGATCTTCACTTCGGCGGACCTGATTCAGCTGTTTGGCCTGGAGGGGATTTCCAGGTCGAACGCGGTTTTCGATAACGACAAGCTGGCGTGGTTCAACACGGAGTACATCCGCGCGTTCGACTCGGCGCGGCTGCTGCCGCTGATCGAGGCGGAGTGGAAGGCGGCGGGCTTTGCGCCGCTGCGGAGCCCGGAGGAGACGCTGGCGGCGGTCGAGTTGCTGAAGCCGCGGGCGCGGAGCCTGAAGGATTTTTCCGGGCTGTTCCGGGCGTACTTCAGCGACGACTTCGAATACGATCGGGCGGCGGTTACAAAATTTCTGGCCGACGCTTCCCTTCCCCCGCTGTTGCAGGAACTGGCACGCCGCTATGCTGCGACTGCCGAGTTTTCCGAAGGCTCGGCGGAAGAGGTCCTGCGCGCCTTCGCTGCGGAGAAGGGCGTGAAGACAGGAGCACTGATTAACGGTTCGCGGGTGGCGCTGACCGGACAGGGGGTGGCTCCGAGCCTGTTTGCGGTGATGGCGCTGCTGGGGCGGGAGCGCGTCGTGCACCGGCTGATCGCGGTGGACAAGATGCCCACGTCGGGCTGAGCGGGAGCGCTGTACGGCAGGGGCGGTTGTTGCTACAATCCAGAGAGCGGAATGGTGACAGTTCCGCGGGTTCGCGCAGCAGGCAGGAGTGAAGGCGAATCGCAGAAAACGCGAAGTGCAAGGCTTCGCGGTGGTTCTTTAAAAGGCATCAGGGGACGTAGTTCAGTTGGTTAGAATGCTGCCCTGTCACGGCAGAGGTCGCGGGTTCGAGCCCCGTCGTCCCCGCCATACATTCCAAAGCACTTACCGGATGTATGGAACCAAAGTGACAACCAAATCCGGGTCCGATTAGGGTCCATTAGGCTCCCTGACGTAGATTTCGCGGGTCATTTCCAACCTCTTCGTGACCCACGCCCGGCACCATCATCCTGACAACCTTGCTCTGGGCGGCTCGCTTGTTTGAGTTGACTGCCTGCGTGTACACGTCAAGTGTGATCCTGCTGTTGGCGTGCCTCAAGAGCTCCTGTACGGTCTTCACATCTTCTCCGTTCGCCTTCAGCAAAGTCCCGAAAGAATGGCGGAAGGTGTGCCAGCCGATGTTTTTGTGAATGCCGATTGCGCGTGCAACCGGCTTGATGTAACGCTTCATGAGGTTGTCCGGCCAGTAAGGCTGTTGACCTCGCATGGATGGACTGGCGAAGATCCAATCATCGGGCATCGGATACGGACTTTGGCGACGCCACCGTTTGAGATCCTCGGCCATGTACTCATCCATGGGGACGGGTTTGGCGGAGGCTTCGGTTTTGCAATCGCCGACGACCTGATGCCAGATCGAGCGGGTGACACGGAGTTCAAGATTCTCAAAATCAACATCGCGCCAGCGCAGTGCCAACAACTCGCTGACTCGAAGGCCGGTTGCCGCGTCGAGCAGGACCAAGGTGCGTTCCCGGACGGACAACTTGCTGAGGAGAAGTTGCAACTCCGCGAGTTCGAAAACATCGGGCACCTTCTCCCGCTTCGCGCTTTGCCGCACGAGCTTGATGGGGTTGCGGTCAACCCACTCGTAACGCATCGCGTGATGAAAGAGAGCGCTCATGAGATTCCGAATCTTCGCCTTTGTTCCTCTTGCCCGCTTGATGCTCCCCAGCCACTCCTCAACTGCGACCGGCTTGACTTGATCTAACCGATGTTCTCCCCATCGGGGTAGAATCCAAGCCTTCAGATAGCACTCATAAGCGGCTCGCGTCGAGAACGCCTTGCGGCCCTGATCTTCGCCTGCCAGCTCCTTCAGCCGGTAGTGAGCGATCAGTTGAGCAATTGTGCTCGGCCCGCCTTCCGCCTGCGGGGTTTCTTGGTTGGCGTCAATGCGCAACGCGTGGGCTGCTTTGAGGGCAGCTGCTTCCGTGGGCAAAGCCAGGACTGACCCGACGATTGCTTTCCGGCGCTTGCTTCCGCCCTCTGGGGTTGATTGCCTCCAGCGGAAGACCCATACATCTGGCCCATTCCGCCGCTTCTCGCGTTGCACGCTTCCTTGTTGATACCGTGTTCGCCTGTTCATTGTTCTCC
>JBKICP010000062.1:0-9903 GCA_046567085.1 Acidobacteriota bacterium | reverse complement strand
CCGCGCTGCTGTCCCTGTGGACCACGCTGCCGGCGACCGCTGCGAGAGAATCCTGCGCAAAAATGTTCCCGTTACTGCGACAAATTCTCCCTGAGATGTGCGGGCTTGGATTGTTTGCTGCGGAAAGGGAGCGATCTGCCAGCCGCCTCCTCGCGCACGCCGGCTCGGCATCTCTTCTCTATGCGGCGGCCGGCCACAACTACCATGTCAGCCTCGGCTCCTTTTTTCAGGTGAATCGATTCCTGATCGACGCGCTCGCCCGGTTGGTCACGGCCGATGAAGCCGGAGCTTTCGCGTGGGATCTCTACGCCGGAGTCGGCCTCTTCTCCGTCCCTCTCGCCCGATCATTTGGCGAAGTCACTGCTCTCGAATCGTCATCCTCAGCGGTGCGCGACCTCCGGGAAAACCTGCGCGGTACAAAGCATCGCATTGTCGCGTCGGACACCTCCGCCTTCCTCCGCCAGGCGCGCGCGAAGTCTCAGCCGGCCCCCGATCTCGTCGTGGTGGATCCTCCGCGAGCCGGCCTCGGACGCGAAGTGACCGAAGCCCTCGCGAAGCTCCGTCCGCGCAAGATTACTTACGTTTCCTGCGATCCGGCGACGCTCAGCCGCGACCTCGCTGCACTCCTACAATCTGGATATCGCCTCAGGGAAATGCACCTGCTGGATCTCTTCCCGCAGACCTTCCATCTCGAGACAGTCACCCATCTCGCGCTGGAATGAGCGCAGTACCCGAGGCGGTTGCCCGCGATGGCCGCCTCCCTCGTCATTCCGCAGCCCTCATCGTCTGTCGCGCCGCCGCCGCAGCCATCGCGGCCGGGTCATCCGTCGAGGCGCAGCGTCATAACGGCGCCTGCGCTTCTTGTGGCCATCGGTTTTACAGTGGGTGTCGCCGCTTCCCATTGTCTATGGATCCTTCCGGCACATGTCCTTGGCGCCGTTGCTGCCCTGAGTTTGATGACGGCCGTTGCAGCGTTTCGTGCGTTGCGTCTCGCGCTGCCGGCCGCGACCGTTCTTTGCATTCTCGCCGGTCTGCTGTGTGCTGAGCTTCAGCCGCATGCGCCCACGGAAACGCCTCTGGAACGCATCGCCTTCGCGACTCCGGCTTCGACGCCTGCTGTTCGACACACTGGCGTTCCAACCGCTCATCGGGTGGATGGCACCATCGTTCGAACCACTCCCGTGCGTCTGATCGAAACCCTGGCTCCGTATTCGACGCGAGTCCGGCGCGAGCACAGCCAGCAAATCGATCTCCGCGTGACTGCGGTCGATGGGACGATCCTCCCATCGCCCGAGGGTCTGCGCCTCACTCTGTATGCACCGGCGGACGCGCCTTTCCCCCACCTCGTCTGCGGCAGCAGCGTGAGCGGCGCCTTCGCTCTGCACACTGAGGAGCGCTTCCTCGATCCGGGTGTCTGGGATGCATCGGCGTGGCTGCGCCAGCAGGGAATCGCCGCCCTCGGCAGGGGCCGCGCCGAAGAGATCGTCGCCGCGGATCCGCGAACTCGTCCCTCTTTCTCGTGCTGGACGCATTCCGTGCAGCAGTCCGCAAGCGAACGGATTCTCGATCAGGCCGACACATCCGCGCAAGCCCGGCTCCCCCAATTTCTCCGCCTCACCCATGACGATGCAATCATGCTGTCGGCGATGCTCACGGGGGATCGAACCCTCCTCTCGCATCGTCTGCGCGTGGGCTTCGAGCGAACCGGCTCCTTCCACCTGCTGGTCGTTTCCGGCATGCATCTGGCGATCTTCTCAGGGCTGGTGTTCCTGGTTGTGCGCCGGCTTCGTCTGCCGCGCATCGCTGCCTCCGTCGTGACCATTGGCCTCTCCCTCGCGTATGCCCTGTTCACCGGATTCGGCCAGCCGATTGAACGCGCTTTCTGGATGGTTGCGCTCTACCTCTGTGGACGAACGATCTGGCGCGAGCGCCATCCCCTGAACGCCATCGGTTTCGCTGCCCTGGTGATGCTCGTCGTCAATCCTGCCGCCTTGCTGGACGCGGGTTTCCAGATGACGCTGCTCTCCGTTCTTGCTGTTGCTGGAATCGCGGTGCCAGTGGCGGATGCGAGTTTCGGCCCCTTTCTCAGAGCCACGCGCCGGCTCTGGCTGCTTCCGCTGGATCCCGGTCTGCCGCCTCGGGTTACGCAGTTTCGCGTGATTCTTCGCATGATCGCAGAGCCGATGCGATGGCTCACCGGACGCCGGATCGCGCATCAGCTGTTTCCTGGCTTGATCGGGAAAGCCCTGGTTCTGGTCGAACTGGTCACGACCTCGATCACCATCGAGCTGATGATGACGATTCCCATGGCTATTTACTTCCACCGCATCACCGCGGTCGCCTTGCCGGTGAATATCGTGATTGTTCCCTTGCTGGGCATCCTTCTGCCCCTCGCCCTGGTCACCCTGCTCTTTGTCCTCGCCCTCCCCAGGCTGGCCACCGCGCCCGCTGTCGCCGCAGCGTTGCTGCTCCATAGCGTTCGTTTTCTCGTCCATGGTTTCGGTGCCATGCGGCTCGGCGATCTTCGCATCCCGCCGCCTTCCTCTCTCGTGGTGGCGCTTGTCCTCGGGTTCACCGCCGCCGCTCTGCTTCTCGTTCGCAGGAGGCGTTACGGCATTCCCTGTGCGGCTATCGCGCTGGTTGCTGCCGTGGCCATAACCATCTGGCCGCGCTCGGTCCAGCATCGCGCCGGTGCCATGGAAATCTCCGTGATCGACGTTGGACAGGGCGACTCCATTCTCGTCATCACACCCCATGGCAAGACCCTCCTGATTGATGCCGGTGGCATCGTCGGCGCCGGCGGCCCCAACGCGACCGATGCCGGCGCCCACGCCGGAAATTTCGATGTCGGCGAAGATGTCGTTTCGCCGGTCTTGTGGTCCCGCGGCATTCGGCGTCTCGACGCTATTGCCATCACTCACGCGCACGCGGACCACATCGGCGGGATGCCGGCGGTTGTCGCCAACTTCCATCCCCGCGTGCTGTGGATCGGGATCAACCCTCCGGCGACGCTCTACAACGCTGTCCTCGCGGAAGCGCAAACCGTGGGGACCCGCGTCATTCGTCACACTGCCGGTGACAAATTCACCTTCGACGGGGTCAGCATTCGGGTTCTCTCTCCCGCCCCTGGCTACCGTCCGGCCGCAAGTCCCGGGAATAACGACTCGCTGGTATTACAAATGCGCTACGGCGACACCACGGCATTGCTGGAGGGCGATGTCGAAGCGCCGAGCGAAGAGCGCATGATGGCCGAGGGCGGTCTTCACGCCGACTTCCTCAAGGTTGGTCATCACGGCAGCCGCACCTCCACAACGCCGGAGTTTCTTGCTGCCGTTCATCCGTCCTGGGCGGCGATCTCCGTTGGCCGGCGCAATTTCTACGGTCACCCGCGGCCGGAGATCCTCAGCGAACTTCAAACCGCGCAGGTTCGCACCTATCGCACCGACCTGCTCGGCCTTTCGACGTTCTACTTTGATGGAAAGTCGGTCCGGGCCGGAGTCTGGGCGGACGCTGACCCGCAACGATGAATCGCCATCTTCTGCAACAGCAACGCTACGGGTGGCGCGAGACGGCTTCGAGTGCATCGCAGGCGGTGACGGTGCCGTTCTCTTCCGCAACCTGCTGCGCCACCTCGGCCGCCCGGGAGCCATAGCTCTCGTCCGAGAGCAGTTGCGCAATCAGCCGCGCCGCCGGTTTCGCTTTGTATTGTGTGCGACCAAGGACTTCGGCGACCCCCAGCTTCCGTACGCGCCGTGCATTGTCCGGTTGATCGTGACTATACGGCATCACCAGCATGGGCCGCCCCGCGCGCAACGCCTGGGCCGTCGTCCCAATTCCCGCCTGATGGACGATCACCGATGCGCGCGGAAAGATTTTCGAATACGGCGCGTAGCGCGCCACGCAAACTGTCTCCGGCAGCTTCCTCTTCGGCAGGTTCCGGTCGTCTGCGCCGATCAGCAGCACCGCCCGCTGCCCCAGGATCTCCGCGGCCTCCGCGCTCTGCTCGTAGAAATCCCCGGCGTGCATCACCGCGGCGGAGCCGAGCGTAAACACCAGCGGTGCCGGGCCGCTCTCCAGAAAGGCCGCCAGCTCCGGCGGCAGCGCGCCTTCCGAGCCCGAACCGTCGTAAAACGCAAAACCCGTGATTTTCACGGCGGCCGGCCAGTCGGGCTGGGGGGCGCCCATCACGCTCGAATAGAGCGCGAGCACCCGGCTCTCAGAGTGCTTCGCGTCGAAGATCGGGTCTTTCCCCTGGGCCATGCCGAGTTCCCGGCGCAACGCGTAAACCGGCTCCGGCCATTTCCGCGTCACCAGACGCGCAAAGCGCGCGACCACGTGGCCCAGCGGCGGCATGGCGTCCTGCATCTTCGCCAGCATTGGGTAAGGGGGCAGGACCGGCGGATCGTATCCGGAGAAAAACGAAAACGGCGCCAGGACGTACGATGCCCAGGGGACGCCGGTCTTCTCTGCGACAATCGGCCCGGCGTAGGCGAGTTCGCCGGTGACCAGCAAATCCGCGCCGCCATCCGCTTCGACTGCAGCCAGCAGATCCTGGTAGCTCTCGCGCAGCGAGGGAAAGAGAAACTTGCGCAGCCCTGTTTCCGTCCCATGCTTGATGTCGTAGATCATCGCGATGAGGCGCGTGTCGTTGGGATCCTGCTCGGGCCGCACCGGCGCAAAGCCGATCCCGAGCGGCTCTACCTTTGCACGAAACATCTCCGGGATGGCAAGGACCGGCTGATGCCCCCGCCGCTTCAACTCCAGTGAAAGCGCGATGAGCGGATTCACATCCCCGAAAGTCCCGTAGGTTGAAAAGACGATTCTCATCGCGCGCAAGCTCCCGGCCCGTGCCGAGCCTCGCTCATTTCTCCTTCAGAAGCTCGATTCAAATACGTGGAACCGCCGTTCCAGCTCCCATTCCTGTTGAGCTTTTTCGCTTCCGCGCACCAGCGTCGCGCACGCGCCACTCGGAGTCTCTCGGCCCAGTTGCCCGCGACAGGTTGCCACGGGTGTCTCCAGCTTCTCGGGCGTTGTGCGCTCCCACAGGCTCACACCCGGCGGAAAACTGTGTTCGATCGAGGTTCGCGCCATCACCTTCAGATCGTGGTAGCTCAGAGGATACGTATCTGCCGCGCGCACATATTCATGGGTCAGATCGATGCGGGAGACGCCTTCATCGTCCGTTGACAGGGCTACCGGCACGCCCGCTTTGCGATACAGCATGAAGGGGTGATCCGCGCCCTTCACATTGAGGATCACGTCGTTGCTGGTCAGATTCACCTCCACCATCACGTGGCGCTCCGCCATCTCCTTCATCAGTTCCCACGGCCGATCCTCGTACATCACATCCACTCCGTGCCCAATCCGTTCTGCGTGTCCCTGTTCCACCGCCATGCGGATATGGAATTTCAGGCCGTCCGGGGGCACCATGCCCTCCGCCAGTTCACCCGCATGCAGCGTGATGTGGACCCTCGGATACTGCCCGTGCAGATAGTCGAGCATGCGCATCTGCAACGCATAATCACGCATCGAAATATACCCGTCCTCGGGCATAACAAAGTTAATTCCCACTACATTGGAATCAGCGGAAGCAACCTCAAAGCCCAGAAGGGTCTGCGCAAACACCTGTTGCGGCGGAAAGCCGCGCAGTACCTGATACAAAAAGCGTACAGTTACCCTGCATGCCGGCGCTGCGGTGGCCTGCCCGCAGTGTTCGATTTCCTGTCGCTTTCGGAGGGCGTCGGCTAGTTCCGCGCGGTCGCTCTCGATATTCCCCCGAAACGCGGGATCAGCCAGCAACTGTTCCCGCAGTTGTGCCGGATCGTCATGCCATGCGAACCGATAGCCCTGCGCCGCCGCGGCCTTGAATCCCGGCGTTTCCATGATTTCCAGATATTGCTCGTTCTGCGCCGCAGCGCGCGAGGCGACCTCATCGATCCACTCCCCGATGAAACGCTTGTCGTCGCCGAACCGGTCGAACGTATCGAAGAAGTGATCGTGGCCCGACTCGCCGGTGACCGGAACGAAGGACCGCATCGAAAATGCATCGATCAGTTCGTCGTACAGGTGCTGATGGGCCGGCAGATCCTTTGCTGCATTCTCACCGGCGGGGCAATCCGGAGAATGATGGGCGTCATCCATTGTGAGCTGTGCAGGATTGACGCAGATCCCATCCTCCCCCGCCTCGCGCAGGAAGGTCTCCGCGTAGACAGCTCCGGTCAGGTGCATGTGCAGATCCGCACCCTTCGGCATGCGGTAAAGGAAGGCGCGCAGCGCGAGCGGCCCATCTTTTCGAGCAGCTTCAAAAGCGCGTGCTGCGCGGACTTCCGCCGGCGACGTGATCTGAGCTGAGGCCTGAAAACGGCTCACCGTCGCAACAGAGCCGGCCAAAGTGACAGCAATCGCGCAGACGCGGAGTGTCCTGTGCATGAGCTGAGTTCCTTTGGGAATAAAGAAGGGTCGAATCGTGCACCAAGTGTATCGCGGGATCGCGATCCGTCCGCGCCCCTACGCGAGCCGCAGCAGGAGTACGATCCCCGCCAGGAGGACCAGAAGCGGCAGCCAGAGATGGCTGTCCGTAAGGATGGCGCGAAGCGCTTTCATGGTTAACCAAAGTATACTCATCGGGTCCGTTTGTCATCGAATCCGCCTGAGAATCCATCGGAGTCGCACCTGACCGCAGCGATCGCTACTAATCCGGAGCCGTCTCCGCGACCTGACCCACCATCGACTCTGCGCAGCAGATTCGGGCTCGGCGTCACGTGTGCGCTGGCTGCCGGCGCCTGGCTGGGAGCCGCAGAAGCTCCCGCCCGTCTCGTGGCATCGGGCTTTTCCCCTTTCGCCATCTCCTTTTGCATGGTGGGCGGCGTCTTCCTGGCGCGCTGGACCCTGCCCGTCGCCGCCAAAGGCACGCACTCCATTGTGCGCGATCTGCGGCAGCGCCCCCACCTGATGCTGTGGGCCATCATCGCCGGTGCCCTCTGGTCCGTCGCCAATACTCTCACCATCTTTGCCATTCGCGACGTCGGGCTCTCGATCGCTTTTCCGCTCTGGAACACGAACTCCCTCATCGGCATCTTCTGGGGCTGGGCGCTTTTCCACGAACTCCGAGGCGCCTCCGCACGCAGTTGGCTGCGGGTCGCCGGAGGAGCCGCCGCCATCGTGCTTGGCTCCGTGCTGCTCTCGGCGCTCTCGGTGCACACCATGGGCGGCACTCCGGGGCGTGCATTCGCGGGAATCGCCGCGGCGCTGGGAGCGGGCGTGCTTTGGGGCACGATGTATGTCCCCTATCGCAAGGCTTACCTCAGCGGCATCAATCCGCTCTCCTTCGTCACCATCTTTACTTTTGGCGAACTCGGTACGATGCTTCTGCTGGCCTCGGTCCTTCCTGGTGGCCTGCCTGCCATCGGCCGCCAGCTGGTTGCCATGCGCGGCTCGATCTTCTGGCTGCTGCTGGGGGGATTCTGCTGGGTCATCGGCGACCTCTTCCAGCAGTACGCCACCAAATATGTCGGCATCAGCCGCGCCATTCCGCTTTCCAATACCAACCAGCTCTGGGGATTCGCGTGGGGCGTGCTCGTCTTCGGGGAACTGGCTGGCACGCATGGTTCGGTGCGGCTCATGGCGCTGGGAGCCTCCGCCATCACCGTCCTGGGCGCGATGCTCATCTCCGGCGCAAGCGTCTCCGCAGCGGAATCCGCGTTGACGGTGCGCGCTATTCGGCGCGAGTGCGACCGCTATGGCATGGATCTGGGAGAGACGCTGCAAACCCAGCAGGGGCAGTCCGAAAATTCCGGAACCGCAGGCCGCCGATCCTGGCTCGATTACCTGATCCTGCTCGCAGCAATCGCGGTTTTTGTCTGGTTTTCAAGATTTGCGCGCATACCGCAGGTCGCTCTGCACCTGCCGGCCGCCGTCGTGCTGGTCCTGATTCTGCTTGGGGTGCTGGGCGCGGCCGGATGGCTGCTCTGGAAGGAAACGCGCTTCGAGTGAATTCTCTGCCTGGCATCGCCGCGCCCATTCGCACTCCGTTAACATAGAAATCGAGACTCCGGAAAACACCTGTGCCTATTGATATTGTTGGCGTCGGCCTGAATGCTACCGACACGCTGATTCGAGTCGCGCACTATCCCGACTCGGGCTCCAAAGTTGAAGTTCGTTCCGCATCCGTTTTGCCAGGCGGCCAGGTGGCCACTGCCATGGTGGCCTGCCAGACCTGGGGCTTGCGCGCCCGCTATGTCGGCAAGGTTGGTGATGACGACGCTGCCGCCCTGCACGCCGACGAGTTCCGCAAGGCCGGTGTGGAAGCCTGTATCGTCACAGCACCCGCCTGTTCCAGCCAGCAGGCCTTCATCCTCGTGGAAGACTCCGGCGAGCGCACGGTTCTCTGGAAGCGCGACCATCGCCTTAGCCTGAAGGTGGACGATCTGCGCCGCGAATGGATCGCCGACGCACGCGCGCTGCACCTCGATGGCCACGATACGGCTGCCGCCATCACGGCCGCCACCTGGGCTCGTGAAGCCGGGATCCCGGTCGTTGCCGATCTTGACGAACTCTATCCCGGCGTCGAGCAGCTGATCGAGAAAATCGATTACCTCATCGTGAGCCGTGATATTCCCACGCTTCTGACCGGCAACTCGGATTTGTTTGAAGCACTCGCTGCAGTGCAGAAGCGGTTCGGATGCCGTCTCACGGCAGCCACGCTCGGCCACGAGGGTGTCCTCGCCTGCGTGGGCGGCGCCTTCTGCCACCGTTCTGCATACCAGGTAGACGTCGTCGATACCACAGGCGCCGGTGACGTCTTCCACGCCGGATTCATCTACGGTCTGCTGCAGGACTGGTGTCTGGCGCAGACTCTCGACTTTGCCTGCGCGGCCGCAGCGCTCAACTGCACCGGTACCGGCGCCCGTGGCGGAATCCAGCCCCTGCCCGTGGTGGAGAAACTGATCGCCTCGGGCTCACGCCATCCCAGCGAATTCGTCGATCTTGCGGCGAAGCGGCATCCAGCCGGCGATCTCCGGCTCACTCGCTGAACCCGGGAGGGCTGCTGGAGACGCGCAGAGCATGCGCTGCGTGGGCCGTTGCCTACTGCGCAGCGGCCGGCGTTCTCGCCAGTCTGCCTATCGCAAGCTGGGGCGGACCGCCGACGCGGATCGTGAACTGGCAATCTATAAGAATATGAAAGCGCAGTCGCGCGAACGGATCGCCGAGGCCCTCAAACAGCACGCCCACTGAGAAAGGATTTCACTCGTTTGTTTTTCCGACTTCTGAGACTCCTGCGACCTGCGGTCGTTGCGGTTTGTGCGCTGAGCGTTGCAGAGGCGCAAATGGGCGAAGGCCATCCGATTCCATCGGCCCCGCCGCCCGGCGGCAGGATGACAAAATGCAGTGGGCGCGCCATCCCGCAACTCGACGACATTACCGCCTCCACCGGTATCACATTTACGCACGCCTCCGATCCGAACAAGAAATACATTATGGAATCGATGAGCGGCGGCGTCCTTCTTATCGATTACGACCGCGACGGCTGGCCGGACATCTACTTCACCAATCAGCCCACCGTAGCGCAGGCGCTCAAGGGCATCGCGGCCCCGGGCGCTCTTTACCATAACAATCACGACGGCACCTTTACCGATGTCACCGCCAAATCAGGACTGAATTCGCCCTGCCTCGCCAACGGCGGGGCGGTCGGCGACTATAACAATGACGGCTGGCCCGATCTTTACATCACCTGTCTCGGCGGAAACATTTTGTATCGCAACAATGGCGATGGTACGTTTACCGATGTTACTGCCCAGGCCCACGTTAGCGACGGACGCTATTCCACCGGCGCCTCCTTCGGGGACTACGACCGGGATGGAAATGTCGATCTTATGGTCGTCAACTACGTTGATTTCCATCTGA
>JBKICP010000061.1:0-3962 GCA_046567085.1 Acidobacteriota bacterium | reverse complement strand
ACCAGAAAGCGGTATTGGAGTGGATGAAGCTGCCGCCCAGCAGCCCCGCTGCCGGACCCATGAATCGGGCGGTGAAGTAGAGGTCCAGCTGGCTGCCGCCCTTGAGGCCGGCGCTGACGAAGCGCTGGCGGAGCTTTTCGTCTTCGGAGAGGCCGAGGCGGGCGCGGAAGGCGCGCGCGATGGAGAGCAGCTTGTCTTTGGCGACTTCCTTGCTGCGAATGGTGCGCTTGTCCGGGCGCTCGCTGGTGACCACGTCGAGGATGCGGCGGGCCTGCTGGGAGGGGCGCAGCAGGAAGGGCGCGCACAGCAGCGTGATCACGCAGAAGACGGTGAGGGAGAGCGCAATGTAGAAGAAGACCATCATGGCGTTGGAATCTCCCTAGACGTCGATCGAGTTGATGATGCGGTTGATGAAGAATGCCCCCATGAGGATGAGGCACACGCAGAGCAGCAGAAGCTTGTGGCCGAAGGGATCCTTGAGCAGGGGCCTGGAGTAGCCCGGATCCATCACGTTGATGAGGCCCATGACAACGACCGGGAGCAGGGTGAGGATCCAGCCGGTAAGGCGGCCCTGCGCGGTCTGGACGCGGATCTCGCCCTGAATGCGCTGGCGCTCGCGGATGACGTGGACGGTGCGGTCGAGCACTTCGACGAGGTTGCCGCCGGTTTCGCGCTGCACCACGATGGCGGTGACCAGAACGCGGAGATCGGGGGAGGGCACGCGGTCGATGAGCTGCATAAGCGCGTCGCGCAGAGGCAGTCCGAAGTTCTGCTGGCGGAAGACCTCGGCAAATTCCGAGCCGGCGGGTTCCGGTGCGCCCTGGGCCATGATTTCGATGGCGGCGGCGGTGGAGTGTCCGGCGCGGAGGGAGCGGGCCATCATATCGATGGCGTGGGGCAGAGCTTTGTCGAAAGCGCTGAGGCGGCGGTAGCGAAGGAAGGCGACGCGCGCCCAGGGCAGGGTGCCGCAGACGCCGGCCACGGCCATCTCGACGCCGAAGATGGGCGCGAAGAACATGGTGATGAGGAAGCCGATGGCGGCGGCGGCCGCGGTCTGCACCAGCAGGGCGGAGGCGGTGGTGTTGAGGGCGGCCTGCGAGATCCATTTCTGGAGCGAGGCCATGGAGACATATTTGCCGAGGGACTGGCCGATCCAGTCGAAGCGGCTGGTGGCGGTTTTGCGCAGCAGTTCGCTGGCTTCGAGCGAAGCCGTGGAAACGCCGCCGATCTTGTCGGCGGTGACGGCGGCAAGACGGGCCTGGAGGGTCTTGTCCACTTTCGTGGGCGCCGTGGCGATCGTGACCACCAGGAAGGTGATCAGCAGCACGGCGAAGAAACTGGAGGCGATGAGAATCATGGCCCTTTCCTAAACTTCCATCGAGTGGTCGACCAGGCCTGCAGGAATCGGAATGCCGGCGGCCTTGAGGCGTTCGGTGAACTTGGGCACGATGCCGGTGGAGCGGAAGCGTCCTTTGACGCGGCCGTTGTCGGCCAGGCCTTCCTTTTCGAAGACGAAGATGTCCTGCATGCTGATGACGTCGCTGTAGGCGCCGGTGAGCTCGGAGATGTGGGTGATGCGGCGGGTGCCGTCGCTCATACGAGCGGCCTGCACGATGATGTGGATCGCCGAAGCGATCTGGAGCCGGATGGCTTTTTCCGGAAGCCGGATGTCGCCCATCAGGCACATGGTTTCCAGACGGGACAGGGCATCGCGGGGGGTATTGGCGTGGACCGTGGTGAGCGAGCCGTCGTGGCCGGTGTTCATGGCCTGCAGCATGTCCATGGCTTCTTCGCCGCGGCACTCGCCGAGGACGATGCGGTCCGGACGCATACGGAGGGCGTTGATGACCAGCTCGCGCTGGCGGATGGCGCCCTTGCCTTCGACGTTGGGCGGGCGGGTTTCGAGGCGGACGACGTGATCCTGGCGCAGCTGCAGTTCGGCCGAGTCTTCGATGGTGACGATGCGCTCTTTCTCCGAGATGAAGCAGGAAAGGGCGTTGAGCAGCGTGGTTTTGCCGGCGCCGGTACCGCCGGCGATGATGATGTTCATGCGGGCCTGGACGGCGGCACGCAGCATGTCGAGCATGGGGTTGGTGAGCGCCTTGTTCTGGATCAGCTTTTCGGCGGTGAGCGGGGAGGATCCGAATCGGCGGATAGAGAGGATGGGGCCGTCGATGGCCAGAGGCGGAATGATGGCGTTGACGCGCGATCCGTCTTTGAGGCGGGCGTCGACCATGGGGGTCGATTCGTCGACGCGGCGGCCGACGGCGGAGACGATCTTGTCGATGACCTGGAGCAGGTGGCGGTTGTCGCGGAAGGTGACGCTGGTGCGGCTCAGCTGGCCGCGGCGTTCCACGTAGACGGCGTTCGAGGTGTTGACGAGGATATCGCTGATGGTCTCGTCCTTGAGCAGCTGCTCGAGGGGACCGAGGCCGAAGACTTCGTCGAGAACTTCCTGGGCGATGCGGTCGCGCTCGGAGGAGCTGAGCGGGATGCCCTGTTCGCCGATGATCTGCTGGATGAGGGCAAAAAGCTGTTGCTGGCCGGCGCGGGTTTCCTGGGCCTCGCCGAGCTTTTCGAGGTCGAGGCGGTTGATCAGTTCGGCGTGGACGGCCGATTTGAGTTCCTGCTGTTCCTTTTCGCGCAGCGGGCGGGCGCCGGGCGTGCCATTCCTGAGGCCCGGGCCGGTGGTGCGCAGAGTCGCATCGGGACGTGACTGCGTGAGGTTGAGCGAAAGATCACTCACTATTCAGTCCTTTTCTGGCCAAAGAGGGAGAAGCTCTTCTTGGCCGGTGGGGCTTTCGGCGTTTCGTCGCCGGTCAGAATGGAGGTCCACCGGGAGAACTGGGTGGAGATCTCGGATTTCTTGTCCGGGCCGATGGGCTCGCCGACGTTGATGGCGCGCTGGCACTCGGCGTAGGCGTTGCAGAGGCGGACTTCGACGGGTACGCGGATGGCTTTCTCGATCTGCTCGACCGCGATGGCGCCGTGCGAGGAGTAACGGTTGATGATGACGTGGAGCCGCGTGGAGGTGGAATCGTTGCGGCTGAGCCCGTCGATGTAGCGGGACAGATCGCGGATGGCGCCGATGTCGGGGGTGGCGACGATGTAGATCTGGTCGGAGCGATCCATCACGGCCAGGGAGGCTTCCTCGAGGCTGGTCTCGCAGTCGAGGAGGATGTAGTCGTACTCGCCGCGCAGGAATTCGAGCGTCCGTTCGAGGGCGTCCGGATCGATGGTGCGCGACAGGTCGTGGGTTTCCGGCGAAGAGAGCACTTCGAGGCCGCTCGCATGCCGGGCGATGAAGCCGCGCAGCAGGGTGGAGTCGAGGCGGTTGACGTTGCGGATCAGCTCGTCGAAGTGATAGCGGGTGCCATCGAGTCCGAGGTAGAGGCAGACGTGGCCGAACTCCGGATGATTGTCGATGAGCAGGACCTTCTTGTTCTTCTGGCGCACGAGGTAATAGGCCAGGGTGACGGCGACCGTGGTGGTGCCGACGCCGCCTTTGGCGCCATAGAAGGAGAGGATGTGGCCGGTGGTGCGGGCGCGGCCGGTGTTGGCCGACCACTGCCGCTCCTGGCGGTCGAAGAGGTCCTTCAGCTGGCGATCGTCGATGGGATTGGCCAGGACTTCGTTGCAGCCGGCGCGCATGGCCGAGAGCAGAAGTTCGGGCTCGTGCCGGTCGGAGAGGGCGGCGGCGAAGAACTTGCCGAAGAAGAGCTGCTGCAGGTAGGTGGCGGTTTCCGTGGCGCCCTGGGGGTCCCGGTCGAAGTCGATGATGGCGATGACCAGATCGGCGCTCTTCGCATTGGCGGAGATGGCCGGGCGGCGAAGGGCGGAAACGTACTCGTCGAAGTCGTCATGGCTGAGGGACCACGAGTGCTGGGCAGCGGTCTGAACGATCTTGTCGGTCAGATCGCGTTCCAGACCCACGGTCAGCAGGGCGACCGAAAGCGTCGAAT
>JBKICP010000060.1:0-16573 GCA_046567085.1 Acidobacteriota bacterium | reverse complement strand
CATCCAGACCCGCCCCGTCACTGCGGGAGTCATCCCCATCACCCTGCCCGCCAACGCCCGTATCCTCGTCCGCAAGCACGGCCGCCCCGACTGGCTCTTCTACATCGCCATGGAAAACGACAAAGTCGAGGACCTCATCGACTACCTCACCTCGGGCCGCTTCCGCCGCGACTATCCCAACCTCCCCCAGGCCGACGTCCCGCCTGCGGCATTTCATCTCAACGAGCTGCGCCAGGCCCTCTCCACCTTCGACTACACCCTCACCCAGACACCTCAGCATTCGGTCAGCGGGCAGACAACCCCTTGATGGTCTCGTTTTTTGGAGGCCAGAGGATTTCGTCTCATTCTCAATGAAAGCGAGCCTAAACATGGAGAAAGGACCGACCGTGCAGAGAACTACCGTTCTGCTTGCACTGATGCTTGCATTAACTTCCATTAGCTCCGCGCAAATGGCACAAACCGAACGCACAATCCCTCTTCTTCAAGAAGCAGCACTCCCGACATACCCCGCCATCTGGCGAGCCGCACGTATCTCAGGCAAAGTTGTCGCGGCAGTCACAATTAAAGAGGGCAAAGTTGTCGACGTGCAGAGGAAATCAGGTAATCCATATCTCTTCTATTCAACCGAGCAAAATATCAAGACCTGGCGCTTTGGCGATGCCGTCAATACAGCATTTGACGTGACGTTCACCTATGAGATGACAGATAACGAATCAGATGCCCCCACCAATCCAACAGTAACGATCCTTCCAACACTCGATGTCCTGATCACCGCACGTCCGGTGAAGCCGACAGTGAACTATGACATCCAAGGCAAGGGTTCTGAAGAGCGGCAACCATAAACGCCAGTGTCAATGCCCCCATAGCTCTGTCCACCCCGGCGTTTATCATGGACCTTCCGTAATTCGCCCAAGGAGGCCCGTCGCCAAATGCGTATTCCCATTGCTGCCCTGTTCCTCATCGCCACCGCCACGCTCTCCGCCCAGTCCGTCGCGCCCAAATCCGCGCCCGCACCCTGGGTCGGCACATGGGCCACCTCGCCCTTCGGCGGCGACCCATGGCACACCGTGCCCACCGTGGTTGACTCGACCCTCCGCGAAATCGTGCACACCTCGCTCGCCGGTCACGAGCTCCGCGTGCGCCTGACCAACGAATTCGGCACCGAGCCTCTCCGCGTCGACGCCGCCACCATCGCGCTCAGCACCAGCGAGAGCAGCATCGATGCCTCTTCGCTCCACGACCTCAGCTTCTCCGGCTCCGCCTCTATCGTCATCCCGCCCGGCGCAGAGGTCGTCTCCGATCCGGTCCCGATGGCTACCCCGGCCTTCACCAATCTCGCCATCAGCATCTTCCTGCCCCTCCAGCAGGTCAGCGACGTCTCCGTTCACTCCAGCGCGCAGCAGGACAACTACATCGAGACCGGAAACCACGTCCGCGACGCCTCGCTCACTGCGCCTGACCTTGTAAAGTCCTGGTACTTCGTCAAGGGAGTCGATGTTGAGCCAGTCGCCTCTCACGCCGCCTCCGTTGTCGCCTTCGGCGACTCCATCACTGACGGAGCCTGGGCCACTGAAAACGCCAACCATCGCTGGCCCGACTACCTCGCCGTGCGCCTCCACAACAACCCCGCCACCGCCAACCTCTCCGTGCTCGACGAAGGCATCGGCGGCAACTGCGTTCTCATCCACTGCGTCGGCCCCAACTCACTTGCCCGCTTCGATCGCGACGTCCTCTCCCAGTCCGGCGTCAAGTACGTCATCGTGCTTGAGAGCATCAACGACATCGGCGCGCTCCACAACCCCAACCGCCCCGACTACAAACTCACCGCCGATGATCTGGAGCAGGGTCTCGCCCAACTCGTTGCGCGCGCCCACGAGCACGGCATCAAGGTCTTCGGAGCCACGCTCACACCCTACAAAGGTGCAGGCTACTTTACTGAAAAGGGAGAAGAGATTCGCGAGGCCGTGAATCACTGGATCCTGACCTCAGGCGTCTTCGACGGCACCGTTGACTTCGACAAGGCCACCCGCGACCCCGCCAACCCCCTCGTCTATGCGCCGCAATATGACAGCGGCGACCACCTGCATCCCAAGGACGCCGGCTACGCCGCTATGGCTGACTCCATCAACCTCAGTCTCTTCCGCTAGCTGGATTCTGGTTGCGCTCCGCCGCTGCACGGCAGTGGGGCGCAACCAGCCTCACAGCCAACCCGCAGCGTCAATACTTCGGCAACCATCTACGCGCCGCGTTTCCAATGTAATCAGATCGCTGTGTCCGCGGCCATCCGCAGTGCTTCCGCTGCGTTTGCGGCCACCTGCATCAGGCTGCGGTTCTCGACCTTCACAAAGCCCGCCGCCACGGTCGCATCCAGAAAATCCAGCAGCGCATTCCAGTACCCCGCCGTATTGATCAGGATGCAGGGCTTGCTATGCAGCCGGAGCTGTGCCCACGTAACGGCCTCCATCAGCTCATCCAGCGTCCCATAGCCACCCGGCAAAATCAGAAATGCATCCGCCAGTTCTGCCATCCGAGCCTTGCGTTCGTGCATCGTGGGAACCAGTTCCAGACGCGTCAGGTTTTCGTGCGCAATCTCCTTACCGGCCAGCACATCCGGCAGCACGCCGATCACCTCGGCTCCGCCCGCCAGCGCCGCGTCGGCCACCGCGCCCATCAATCCCACGCAGGCCCCGCCATACACCAGCCCCAGGCCCGCCGCGGCAATCTCCGCGCCCAGCGCGCGCGCCTCCAGCAAAAACGCATCATCATTCCCGCTCGCTGAACCGCAGTACACCGCCACGCGTCGCAAAGTGCAATCGTTCCCGTTCATTTCACTCCCAGCATAGCGCGCCGTTGCAGACTGCGCCTGTAGCTCAACGCATCAGCGGTGCCAGCACCGCCGCCAGCAGCGATGTAAACACGCCCGCCGCAGCCATGGCCCACGACGACACCGTCGCCTGCATCTCCGAGTGCCGCACCAGGCTTGCCGTCCCAATGCCATGTGAAGCCGACCCGATCGCCGCGCCAATCGCCCGGTCATCCCGCACCCCCGCCAGCCGCAACAGGCCGCGTCCCACGCTCGCGCCCAGCACTCCCGCCAGAATCACCATCGCAATCGTGATCTGCGGAATCCCCTTCAACTCCCGGCTCACCTCGATCGCAATCGGCGTCGTCACAGACTTGGGCACGGCCGACATCACCACCGGCAGGGGCGCACCCAGCAGCCACGCCACTCCGCCCGCCGTCGTCATGCCCACCACGGCGCCCGCAAACACAATCAGTACCAGCCGCGGCAGCGACCGCCGCAGCGCCATCCCATTCCGGTACATCGGCACCGCCAGCGCCACCGTCGCCGGACCCAGCCACCACGTCAGCCAGTTGCCCCCGCGGTTATACTCCGCATACGGCTCGCGCACCAGCAGCAACACCGCCACAATCGGCACGCACGCCGCCACAATCGGCGGAACCCACTTCCATCGCGTGTGCAAGGCCAGCCCCAGCCAATAGCACGCCACTGTCAGCGCAATGCTGAAGACCGGATTCCGCAGCCAAGCCAGCACGCTCATCGGCCCGTCTCCCGCGCCGCTCCAGCGTCCGGCTTCATCTCCAGCGTTGGCGGAATCAGCTCCTCCGGCAGCAGCCACCGGCCCAGCAGTCCCGTCGTCAGCAGTACCGCGGCAAAGCTCACCACCAGGCTCACCAAGATCGCCACCGCCTGGCTGCGCAGCACGTGCCCCATGTCCATCAGCCCCACCGTCAGCGGCACAAACAGCAACACCATGTGGCGCAGCAGAAACCCCGCCGCTCGCTCCACCCACCTCAGCTTCACCACCCCAGCCAGGAGCGCCCCATAAAACACCAGCAGCCCCAGTACCCCGCCAGGAATCGGCACGCCCACCCGGTGCAGCCATCCGCCCAGAAGCTGAAACCCAATCAGGATTGCCAGGCCGCGCAAAGTATCCATCCCTCTATTTTCATTGCTCAACGCCGCCTCCGGCGCAACCGCGCAACGGTGAGGCATTCAAAATGCAAAATTCCTCGCAAGCCAGAGACCTCGGCCCTCCTGCAACGCTCCTCGTCAGCAGGTAAACTAGACACAGGACCCTTCCCGCCTGGACTGTCGCCGTGCAATCGCTCATCGCCAAACTCAATCCCGAACAGCGCGCTGCCGTCGAAGCCACCGAGGGACCCCTGCTCATCCTTGCCGGAGCCGGTTCCGGCAAAACCCGCGTCATCACCAGCCGCATCGCCTGGCTCATTCAGGAGAAAGGCATCGCGCCCGACTCCATCCTCGCCGTCACCTTCACCAACAAGGCCGCCGCCGAGATGGCCGAGCGCGTCGACCGCATGCTCGACCACGGTTCGCTCGCCAAACCCCTCATCTCCACCTTCCACTCCCTCTGCGTGCGCCTGCTTCGCCGCGACATCGAGGCCCTCCGCGTCGGCAACGACGGCCTCACCCGCTCCTTCGCCATCTACGACGAAAACGACCAGCAGGGCATCGTCAAGCAGGTCATGCGCCGCATGGGGCTCGACACCAAGCAGCTCACTCCGCGCACCGTCCTCAGCCGCATCTCCTGGGCCAAAAACCACATGATCGATCCCCAGGAGTACTACCTCGGTTCCAAGGACCCCAACAGCGAACGCATCGCCCACATCTTCAAGAGCTACCGCGACGAGCTGCGCAAAAACAATGCACTCGACTTCGACGATCTCCTGCTTGAAGCCGTCCGCCTCCTCAAAGTCTCTGCCGAGGTCCGCGAGCGCTACCAGCGCCGCTATCGCTACCTCCTCGTCGACGAGTATCAGGACACCAACCGCCCCCAGTACGAGCTCATGAAGCTCCTCGCCGGCGAACGCAAAAACGTCTGCGCCGTCGGCGACGAAGACCAGAGCATCTACTCCTGGCGCGGCGCCGACATCCGCAACATCCTCGAGTTCGAGAAAGACTTCCCCGACGCCCGCATCATCCGCCTTGAGCAGAACTACCGCTCCACCCAGATCATCCTTGAGGCCGCCGGCGCCGTCGTCGCCAATAACGTCCGCCGCAAAGGCAAAAAGCTCTGGACCGACCGCCAGGGCGGCTCCCTCATCGGTTACTACGAGGCGCCCGACGGAGAAAACGAAGCCCTCTTCATCGCCGACCGCATCCAGAAATATCTCCGCGAGGCCGGCGACGAAGCCTCCGAGGCCCACTGCGCCGTCCTCTACCGCACCAACTCGCAGTCGCGCCTGGTTGAAGAAGCGCTCCGCCGCTACAACATCCCCTACACCATGGTCGGCGGCTTCAGCTTCTACGAGCGCGCCGAGATCAAGGACCTGGTCGGCTACCTGCGCCTCATCCGCAACCCGCATGACTCCATGGCCCTCCAGCGCATCATCAACACCCCTGCCCGTGGCATCGGCAAAACCACGCTCGAAACCCTGGAGCGCCTCGCCCTCGAAACCGGCCAGTCCACCTGGGACGCCACCGCCGCCGCCATCCAGAACAAGCTCATTCCCACCCGCGCCCTCATGGCGCTCGACTCCTTCCGCCAGCTCATCGTCGACGCCCAGGCCATGATGGACCCCGACTTCGCCGGCAAGCTCTCCGCCGACGTCGCCGCATCCACCAGCGATGACTCCGACACCGACTTCAGCTTCGGCGCAGCAACTGACTCCGAGGTTTCTGTATCAGGGCACGACTTCAGTCGTGCCGGAACCGGCCCGGAATCATCCGGGGCTTCAGCCCCTGAGACAGAATCAGGCACCGACTTCTCCTTCGGCGGCAACGAAGATCAGATCCCCCTGCTCGATGCCAGCCACTTCTCGCCCTTCTCTGAAGCTCCCAAGCGCCCCTTCCTCAAAATGCCGAAGAAGGCATCTGAGCCGGAAGCAAAGCGCGCGCCCCAGGTCCCGAATCTCAGCCCTGCAAGCGAATCTCAACCACCCGCGGCTCCTGACCAGAAAACGGAAGAGCGCGTTGAAGGATTCCGTGCCCCCGGCGATGCCGCCACGCTCCCCGAGCTGATCCGTTTTCTCATCGACCGCACCGGCTACATCAAGGCCCTCGAAACCGAAGGCACGCCCGAGGCCTTCAGCCGCATTGAGAACCTGAAGGAACTGGCCAACGCCGCCCACGACGCCGAAGAACGCGGCGAGACTCTGGCCGAATTCCTCGACCACGCGGCCCTCGCCTCCGACACCGATCAGTTCGACCCCAACGCCCGCGTCACCCTCATGACCCTCCACGCCGCCAAGGGCCTCGAGTTCCCCCTCGTCTTCCTCGCCGGACTTGAAGAAGGTCTCTTCCCGCACTCGCGCACGCTCAACAACCCAGAGGAACTGGAAGAAGAGCGCCGCCTCTGCTACGTCGGCATGACGCGCGCCATGAACACCCTCGTCCTTACCCGCGCTCACTACCGCCGCCGCTACGGCAACGACCAGCCCGAAGCCAGCATCCCTTCGCGCTTCCTTGAGGAAGTCCCCAGCCAGTTGGTCGAAAACCTCAGCGACCGCACCCAGTCCTGGGCCAGCTCCGGCTATGGCTCGCGCTACAGTTCAGGCTATGGCGGCGGATACGGTTCCGGATACGGCGCTGGCCGCCGGCAGGGCTCTACCGGCGACATTGGCGACCGCCACTTCAACTACGAAGACGAGAGCCAGGAGACCGCACGCAGCGCCGCGCCCTCCAGCCGCCGCTTCGGAACCGCCAGCCGCGACTCCTCCAAGCCCTTCGTCGCCCCGTGGATGAAGCCCAAAGCCTCCGCGCCAGATCGCGAAGCCGCTCCGAAAGAAGACAGCGCAGCCGTCCAGCCCGACTCCATCGACAACATCGCCCGCTTCTTCGGCGCAAAATCGGGCGTCGTCAAATCTCGCGTCTCTCCGGCCTCGAATCCAAAACCCGGAACCGCCGATCGTCCCGCCGCATCAGCCGGAGCCAGCAATCTCCAGAAAGGCCAGCGCGTCCGCCACGCAAAATACGGCGACGGCACTGTCCTCTTCCGCGAAGGCGATGGCGACGACGCCAAGGTCACCGTCATGTTCAACCGCCACGGTATGAAAAAGCTGATGGAAAAATTCGCCAACCTGCAGAAGATCTAGACTCGCCCCATCTCCGCACAAATTGGTTTTCCCAGGTCCCGCCCTTGAGACCTGGGAAAACATCCCCTTACGCCTTCACCAGCGCAGCCTTCAAATCCCCCATCGACGGCGGCGCAGCCTCTTCTCCCGCGCCAAACTCCTTGTTCGGCTCGCTGCCCATCTTAAAGACGATATGTCCGCCCTCTGCGATATCCGCGTGCCGGAACCAGACCTTCTCGTGCGCCCGTCCGTTCAGCGTCACCGCCTGCACGTACTTGTCCTCCGGCGATCTGCGCCGCGCCTCCACCACCAGCTCTTTTCCGCTGGCCAGCCGCACCGTCACGCGATCGAACAGCGGCGTGCCGAACACGTAGTTCGCGCTCACCGGGTCCACCGCGTAAAAGCCCATTGCGCTCATCACGTACCAGGCCGACATCTGGCCGCAGTCCTCGTTGCCCGCCAACCCATCCGGATCGTCGTGATACATCGTGTCCAGCAGAAAGCGCACCTTCTCCTGCGTCTTATACGGAGCGCCCGCGTAGTTGTAGAGATACGCAATGTGGTGGCTCGGCTCATTGCCGTGCGCATATTGCCCCACCAGCCCTGCAATATCCGGCGGCGCATCCGGCGGCAGGTCCGACGGCGCGGAGAACAGCCCATCCAGCTTCTCCACCAGTGCATCGCGCCCACCCAGCATCTCCGCCAGTCCCTTCGGATCGTGCTGCACTGAGAACGTCGTCACCCACGGATTCGATTCCGTATAGTCGCGCCACTTTTTCGAGTGCCCAATCTCGATCGGACTGAACGGCTCGGCCCACTCGCCATTCGTCAGCTTCGGCCGCACAAAGGTCGTCTTCTCGTCGTAGAGATTGCGATAATACCCTGCCTGCTCCACCAGCAGCGCGCACTCATCCATCTTCCCGGCAGCGCGCGCCAGGTTCGCCGTCGCCCATGCGTCATACGCATAGTCCAGCGTCTTGCTCGCTGACTCCGACTCCTGGTCGCACGGAATGTACTTCATCTTCCGATACAGCCCCAGACCCTGGTAATTGTCCTCCAGCGCCCGCTTCCGCAGCGTGGCATACGCGCCCGAAACGTCGATCCCGGCAAACCCCTTGGCATGCGCCTCAGCCATCACCGGCGCGCAGTGGTAGCCCGTCATGCAGAAGGTCTCCTTCGCATGCAGCGGCCAGATCGGCACCCCCGCCGGACTCTGTTGCGCCATGCGTACCAGGCAGTTCACCAGGCTCGGCACCCGCTTGCCCTGCGCCACCGTATACAGCGGATGCGCCGCGCGATACGTATCCCACAGCGAGTACGTGCTGTAGTTATGCTCTCCCGCGGCCAGCGTGTGAACCTTGCCGTCCATCCCGCGATAGCTTCCATCCACATCGTCAAACAGCGTCGGCGAAACCAGCGCGTGATAGTACGACGTGTAGAAGATCTCCTTCTGCTGCTGCGTTCCGCCTTCCACAGCAATCGAGGCAAGCTCCCGCGCCCACGCGGCATGCGCGCTCGCCTTCACTCCGTCGAAGTCCCATCCCGGAATCTCGGCCTCCAGATTCTTCAGCGCACCCTCCGCGCTCACGCTGGAGAGTCCCGTCTTCACGTGGATCACTTCGCCCTTGCTCGTCTCGTAGTAGAGCAGGCACTTCAGCCGCTTGTCGTTCGCCTCGCGTACCGATCCCACCAGCCGCGCGCCGCCTTGCACAATCTCGGCCCTGCTGAATGGCCGCGAAAACTTCATTGCAAAATAGATCTCGCGGCCCTTGGCCCAGCGATCCGTGCTGCGCCCGCCCACGATCGTGTCATTGCCCACAATCTTCAGCTTCGACCACAGCACCGCACCCTCTGTCCCGCCGTTCGCATGCATCAGGTCCAGGATGAAGTGGCTCGACGTGCTCGCCGGAAACGTGTACCTGTGAATGCCCGCCCGCTCCGTCGCGCTCAACTCCGCGCGAATGCCGTAGTCCTTCAGCAGCACACTGTAGTAGCCCGGCACTGCAACCTCGTCCTCATGCGAAAACCGCGAGCGGTATCCCTCCTCGGGATGTTCGCGGCTGCCGGGCTCCGTCTTCGCCTCGCCCGTGCCCGGCATCAGCAGAAAATCCAGCAGATCCGCCGCGCCCGTCCCACTCAGGTGCGTATGGCTGAACCCCATCAGCGACGTATCCGAATAGTGATAACCCGAGCAGTAATCCCAACCGTCGTTGTAGGTATCAGGGCTCAGCTGCATCATGCCGAACGGCACCGTCGCGCCCGGATACGTGTGCCCATGCCCGCCCGTCCCAATCTTGATCTTCACAAACCGCGTCAGGTCCTGCGACTTCGCCGTCGCTGCTGCCACCGCCTTCTTGCCCAGCGCGCGCGACTCAAGCACACCCGCCGCTGCAACCATCGTCGCCGTTTCCAAAAGCCTTCTTCTTGTAATCATGATTGCGTATTCCCCTGAAAGAAAAATCAGTCGCCATCAACCATCAAAGTTGCGCCCGAGTCCTGTCAAACCACAGCAGACTCCCACCGCCGCAATGCGCCGCTCACTCGGCCGTCTTCAATCTCTTCGCTTCTTCCTCGCCATCCAGCACCCGAAACACGCCCTCGGCCAGCGCGCGCAACTCGTCCTCACCCGGATACACCTCCACCGGCGCGATCCATTCAAGGTATCCGCGCAGCAGCCGCACCAGGCGCTCCGAGCGGGCCATCCCGCCCGTCAGCAGCACCGCATCCACCCGGCCCTTCAGCACCGCCGCCAGCGCTCCGGCCTCCTTGGCGATCTGGTACACCATCGTCTCAAACACCAGCGTTGCCTTCTCGTCCAGGTTTTCGATCCGCCGCTCCACCTCCTGCAGATCGCGCGTGCCCAGGTAAGCAAACAGTCCGCCGTCGCCAAAGACGTGCCGGTCCAGCTCCTTTTCGCTGTACTTCCCGCTGAAGCACAGCTTCACCAGCGCACGCACTGGCAACCCGCCCGTGCGATCGGGACCAAACGGTCCTTCTTCAATCGTGTTGCTGTCAATCATCTTGCCGCCGCGATGCGCCGACACCGTAATCCCGCTTCCCATGTGCAGCACCAGCAGACGCAACATCTCGTAGCGCCGTCCCGCGTGCCGCGCAAACCGCCGCGCCACCGCCTTGGAATTCAGGACATGCCCAATCGGCACGCGCTCAATCAGCGGCGTACCCGACAACCGCGACCGCTCGTGCCACTCATCCACCGTCACCGGATCCACCGTGTACGCCTTCACGCCCACAGCCTGCGCAAACCTCAGCGCCAGCAACGCGCCCAGGTTCGATGCGTGTTCTCCGCGCCGCGCCAGGTGCAGTGCCTCCACCATCGTGTCGTCCACCAGGTAGGTGCCGCACTCGGTCGGCGGCAACAGCCCTCCTCGACCCGCGGTGGCTACCCAGCACGGGCCGATCGCTCCACCCTCGCCGTACCCGGAATTCTCCAGCGCACGCTCCAGCAGGTGCGCGCGATACTCCAGCCGCGCCACCATCGGTTGACCCTTGAAGCGGTCAACCTCGTCATCCAGATGCGGTATGGTCAGCTCATACTCCTGCCCACCCCGCGTATACACGCCAAATTTTGTAGAGATCGATCCCGGATCGATCACGAGCACCCGGCTGCTATCCTTTGGCACAACGCACCTCAGTCAACGACCTTCGAGTTTACCCCTTCTTCCCGCCCCCCGCCTGCTGCCTGCCCGTCAATCCCGGTCAATACTCCGCCCGTCCTCGCGCACTTCCACAGCAGGCACGGCCATTCCGTGCTATACTTAACCCAATCGTAGAATTCGATTTAGAAGTCCTTGCCTGTTTTGAGTTACCGCTCCACACGCAAACACTTCCACATTGCGTTCAGCGGTAATTTGCATTTTCAGGAGAAACACAATGGAAACAGGCACAGTCAAGTGGTTTAACGACGCCAAGGGTTTTGGATTTTTGAGCCGTGAAAACGGCGAGGACGTCTTCGTCCATCACACCGCCATCAACGCGAACGGTTTTCGTTCGCTCCAGGAAGGCCAGCGCGTTCAGTTCAATGTGACCAAGGGTCCCAAGGGCTGGCAGGCTGAGAACGTCCAGGCGATCTAAGCCATGCGCAGCCAGTTCGGCTGCCAATACGAAAGGGACGGCCAACCCGCCGTCCCTTTCTTGCGTCTGGTTTGCTTATCTTTCCTCTGGAACGCTATATATTTCAGCTCCGGATGAACCCGCCTGCACCGCGCTGCGCTACGGGCGCCATCCAGTGCAGAACCTACGCAGCCGTACCAAGCGAATTCGCGCTCACTGGAGCAGCCGCAGGATGAATGCTCTTCTGCGCCGTGTCGTGGCTGCCCAGGTACTCCAGCACATTGTTAATTGAATCTTCAAAGCGCGAGCCTGTCTTGTGGGTAGCCTTCACCCCTTTTGAAACAAGCTGGCACACTTCGAATCGGTTGATTCCGTGCGTCAGAGCACGGTGGATCTGGTTGGAGCGCATAAAAGAGACTCCGATCAACAGGTGGTTGTTGCGTGAGGTACTGAACTCGCCAACAGCGTTAAAAACGGCCAAAGCCGAGCAGGCAGGTAGGATGGTGGCCTGTCTTCAATTGTACGCTTCGCGCCGTCAACAGCGGCAAAGGCGCAATTTCATTGGGCTCCACGGTTTTCACCCGCGCACAAACCCTGTTACCATAAGGGTTACATTCACCCGATCGCCGGGAAACCTGAAGAGATTGCAGTGAAAGAGGTTATACGTGGCAGATACCACCAAGATTGAAGACAAGCTGGAACGGAAGAAAGTAAAGCGCGCCGCACGCAAGAAGGCCGCCCCCAAAGGCAAGCAGACTGAGCCTCGCGGCAGCAAGAAGCGCAAGGTCAAGAAGTTGGTGCGCGGTCAGTCGAAGCGTTAGCTCGTTTCACTGATTCTTAAGCAGAGTTTCAGGCCCGGCCGGCCCATGGCGCCGGGCCTGGACTTTTGCCCCGTACCCCCTCCGGGTCGTACCTTTTTACAAGCAATAGACTGCCCCACCCCGCGGCGCGCGGCCAAGGCATCCTTTGTTGCGATCTTCCCAGTTGCGTGCCTTGTTCGCTGTGCACCGGGTGGCTTTTTCTTCAAAAGAAGTACCGAGTCAGCGCAGTGCGTCCGGTTCGCGGCGAGTGGCAGATCGCTGTTGCCCGAGCAATGCTCGATGAGGAGAACTGCCCTGCCCAGCCAACTGCTTGCCTGCAAGTCCATCGATAAGCTCATCCGTGAGTCGGAAGACCCCGAGCACGCACTCAAAAAGTCGCTCGGTCCCTGGTCGCTCACCGCCTTGGGCATCGGCGCAGTCATCGGTTCGGGCATCTTCACCGTCATCGGCACCGCTATGGCCGGCCAGCACTTCGACGCGCCCTCCATCAGCGGCACTCCCGTCGTCCACTTTCTGCTCCACCACACCGCGCTTGCCGGCCGCCCCGGCGCCGGGCCCGCCCTCGCGCTCTCCCTCGTCCTGGTCGCCATCGTCTGCGCCTTCACCGGCCTCTGTTACGCCGAGATGGCCTCCATGATTCCCATCGCCGGCTCGGCCTACACCTACACCTACGCCACTCTCGGCGAACTCGTTGCCTGGATCATCGGCTGGGACCTCATCCTCGAGTACGCTTTCAGCAACATGAGCGTCAGCGTCGGCTTCGCAGCCCACATCGTCGACCTCATGGACTGGTTCGGCTTCCATCCGCCCCTGCGATGGATCTCGCCCGCCTATCTGCCCACCGGCCTCCAGGACCTCGCCGGCAACACGCTCTACCAGCCCGGATGGCACTTCGGCTTCAACATCCCCGCGTTCCTCATCGTCATGATCCTCACGGTGATCCTGGTCCGCGGCATCCGCGAGTCGGCCCGCACCAACAACATCCTCGTGCTGGTCAAGATGGCTGCCATCCTGGTCTTCATCTTCGCCTCCGCCAGCTTCATCAAGCCCCACTACTGGCACCCCTTCATGCCCAACGGCTGGACCGGCGTCCTCACCGGCGGCTCCATCATCTTCTTCACCTACATCGGGTTCGACTCCGTCTCCACCGCGGCCGAAGAGTGCCGCAACCCGCAGCGCGACCTGCCCTTCGGCATCCTCTCCACTCTCGTCGCCTGCACCGTGCTCTATGGCGGAGTCGCCATCGTCCTCAGCGGCATCGTCCCCTGGCAATCCGTCATGGGCGACGCGGCCCCCGTCGTCAACGCCCTCAAGCGCCTCTCGCTCGCCAACGGCGGACTCATGCTCCACTGGGTGCGCCTCTTCGTCCTCATCGGCGCTTTGCTGGGCATGATCTCCTCCATCCTCGTCTTCCAGCTCGGACAGGCCCGCGTCTGGTTCGCCATGTCCCGCGACCGCCTGCTGCCCGACGTCTTCAGCCGCATCCATCCCCGCTTCCGCACCCCCGGCGTCGCCACCTGGGTCGCCGGATTCGTCGTCGGCCTCCCCGCCGGCCTGCTCGACATCGGCACCGTCTCCAACCTCTCCAACATCGGAACCCTCTTCGCCTTCGTGCTCGTCTCGGTCTCAGTCCTCATCCTGCGCTACCGCGAGCCCCAGCGCCCCCGCAGCTTCCGCGCTCCCCTCGGCCCCCTGTTCCCCATCCTCAGCATCGTCTTCTGCACGCTGCTCATGATGGGCCTCGAAGTCATGACATGGCTCACCTTCTTCGCATGGCTCATCACCGGCCTGCTCATCTACTTCTTCTACAGCCGCCACCGCTCCGAATTCGCTCCACCCCGGTAAGCTTCAGCATTGTTTATTCGGAATAGACCGACCAAGCAGCGAATGTGATTTGGTTCTGTTGGGTCAACTCTCGTCAAGTTATAAACTTCAGCTATGCCGGTTGGGTTCCGCCAAGGAGATGTAATCTCCTACATCGAAATGTGCAATGTCGTTGGAGTAAACCTCCAACGTGGCATGAATTTTCGGCTGAGAGGCGAGTCCATTTTCCTGATGAGCCGAAGACCTGGCGCGCCTTATGACGATCAGGTTGACGACACCGCCGGAACGCTTATCTACGAAGGCCATGATTGCGCTCGCACCTCGGCAACGCCCTACCCCAAACAGGTAGATCAGCCCGAATTCAATCCTGGCGGATCTCTTACCCAGAACGGCCTTTTTGCTGAAGCCGCTCGACGACATAAAGAGCTGGGCACCCCTCCTGAAAAGGTCAGGGTATTCGAGAAAATTCGGGATGGGATCTGGGTTTATAACGGAGTTTTCGATCTTGTTGACTTCTGGACAGATGACTCAACTGGTCGCAAGGTATTCAAGTTCAAGCTTCATCTCGTCCACCATCATGAGCCAACTACATTGGGCGCTGCGCCAGCTCCGGCAGAGGACGACCGCATTATCCCAAGTTGGGTCAAACTCGCGGTCTGGAAGCGCGACGACGGCAAGTGCCGTAAATGCGGAGCCACCTCTGGATTACACTTTGACCACATCATCCCATACTCAAAAGGCGGCTCGTCGAAGGAGCCGGAGAACATCCAAATTCTCTGCGGTCAGCATAATCTCCAGAAACGCGACAGGATCGAGTGAGCCTGTCTGACCCTTAAGCATTTCCATGCGATATGGCCATCGCCCCTTCGCCCACTACACTGAACCTGTGACCGAAATCGCCTCCTTCATCCGCCGTCTCCCCAAGGCCGAGCTGCATCTCCACCTCGAAGGCACCATCCTGCCCTCCACGCTCGTCGAGCTCAGCCAGCGCCACGACAAGACTCCCATCACCCTCGCCCAGGCTGAAGCCCTCTATCGCTTCACTGACTTCTCCGGCTTCATGGACGCCTTCAAGGCCGTCACCGGCCAGCTCATCCACCCCGACGACTACGAGCTGGCTGCCTGGCGCATGATGCAGCACCTCGCCGCGCAGGGCGTTGTCCATGCCGAGGTCTACATCTCCGTCGGCGTCATCTACCTCTGGCGCAATCACGAGCCCGGCGTCTTTGAGCCGATCTTTGCTGGCCTCGAGCGCGCCCGCCAGCGTGCTCAGCGAGAGCTGGGCCTATCCCTCTACTGGATCTTCGACGCCGTGCGCCACTTCACCGTGCCCGAGGCCCAGCGCGTCTTCCGCCAGGCCGCCGAAATGCGCGCGCAATATCCCTCCATCATCGGCATCGGCCTCGGCGGAGACGAGCGCCGCACCGGCTCCGAGCCCTATCGCGCCCTCTACGCCGAGGCCCGCACCGCCGGCCTGCGCCTCACCAACCACGCCGGCGAAACCACCGGCCCCGACGCCATCCGCGAAGCCCTCTCCATCGGCTCCGAACGCATCGGCCACGCCCTCTCCGCCATCCGCGACGAGTCGCTCATGGACGAGCTCCGCTCCCGCAACATCGGCCTCGAGCTCAATCCCACCTCCAACATCCGCACCGGCGTCTGCCCGTCTTTCGCCGAGCACCCCCTCCGCGCCTACTTTGACCGCGGCCTGCTCGTCACCCTCAACTCCGACGACCCCGCCTTCTTCGGTTCAGATATCGCCAACGAGTACCTCCTCGCCCACACCGTGCAGCACTTCACCCCCGGCGAGCTGCGCCATCTCGCCGCCAACTCCATTCGCGCCAGCTTCTTGCCCGAAGTGGAAAAGACCATGTGGCTGTCTCAAATCGACTCTATCCAGTAAACAAAGCCAGTACCGCACACGTTTTCTCTGCATGGCAGTCAAACCAACTGCGGTATCATGTGGCAGGAGACCATTGCTGATGTCCCTTGAAAACGAGCCCCTCTCGATCGTGGATGAAACTGCTGGCGACGAGTCCAGCGCCGCCCTGCGCGTCATTGGCTGGTTTTCCATCGGCATGGCCGTCGCCGCCATCGGAATCTACATCGGCCGCGAAGTCTTTGACCGCTACAAGTTCAACCGCCGCACGCCCTACGACTTCTACTCCAACGCCGGCGAAAAGCAGGCCAGCGAGTTCGGCGTCGGCATCTAGCGCACCTCTGCGCCCTTCGCGCACAAAGTAAGGCCCGTCCCACCGGTGGGACGGGCCTTCTTCACTCTGGCTCTTGTCTCGATGTATCTGTCTCGAAACGCGCCGTCAATTGTCCTTGTTCCGAAGCGGACAATCAGCTCCGCTCCGGAACATCTCCGCCACCATTAGAACTGGTACGTAATCGTCCCATACACCGAACGCGGCGCGCCCGGGTATGCGTTGATGTAGCCGCTGGGAGCCGAATTCCCCTGGAACAGCGACCCGAAGTAACTGCCGCTTGAGATGTACTCCCACTGGTTGTACTTCGAGTTCGCCAGGTTCAGCATGTCCACCTTCAGGTTGAACGACTGCTTCTCAAAGCTGATCGGAGCAGTAAACGACATGTTGGCCGTGGCGTAAGACGACATCGTCACATTGCTCGGCCCCGGAATCCCAGAATTCGTTCCATCCGGATTCTGGACGCCATTGTTGTTCCACAGGTGCTGCGATCCGGTAAAGTCCAGCCAGAAGCGCGGCTCGATCAGTTCCCTGTGGTGGCGCTGAATTCCGTAATAGATTCCCGTATTCAGTGTCACGTTCGGCACG
>JBKICP010000059.1:0-26214 GCA_046567085.1 Acidobacteriota bacterium | reverse complement strand
CGACGGTCATGAACTCCACGCGTATGTCGCGCGTCCTTCCGGTGCCCCGATCGCTGGGCTCATTGTGATTCAGGAGGCCTTCGGTGTGACCCGGCATATCCGCTCAGTCACTGACGGCTGGGCTCGCGAGGGTTTTCTCGCAGTAGCTCCGGCTCTCTTCGATCGCGTCGAGCGCGGCGTGGAACTGGGCTACAGCCAGGAGGATCTCCAGAGGGGAGTCGCGATGATCCGCCAGGGCACTCCGGACGATCGCATGACAGATGTTGCCGCTGCCCTTGAGTACGCGCGCCGGGAAACGGGGAAGAAGGTGGGCATCGTTGGGTATTGCCTCGGCGGATCGGTAGCGTGGCTGGCAGCGACGCACCTGAACGCCGATGCAGCCGTTGGTTATTACGGCAGCCAGATTCCCGCCTATGGCGCCGAGAATCCTCGAACCCCGGTGATGCTGCACTTCGGCGCCGAAGACGCTCACATCCCGAAGGATCAGGTCGACAGCAAAGTTGCTGCGCTGCACCCCGAGGTACCGATTTACTGGTATGAGGGCGCGGGACACGCGTTCAACAACGATGACCGGCCCAGCTACCATCCCACGGCGGCCAAGCTGGCCCGGGAGCGCTCTTTGGCCTTCCTGCGACAGCACCTGACCGCATGAACCAAACCTCCAGCGGCGAGGGCGGCATCGAATCGCAGAGAAACGAAGCTTCCGCAGCGATGCCCACAGAGCCAGAGCCACCTCGATCAGGACAACACGTGGCCGAAGGCTCGCGTGCCTCATCGCGCGATTTTTCGCATGCATGGCGTGCCCTGCGCCATCGGAATTTCCGTCTGTTTTTTGGCGGGCAGACCATCTCGCTGGTGGGCACGTGGATGACGCGCATCGCCACGGCATGGCTGGTTTATCGTCTCACCGGGTCGGCATTGCTTCTCGGCACGGTCAGCTTTGCCGGTCAGATTCCAAGCTTTTTCCTGGCGCCGTTTGCGGGAGTGATCGTCGATCGTCATGACCGGCGCCAGGTTCTGGTCTGGACACAGACGCTGGCCATGGTCCAGTCCCTGCTGCTTGCCTGGCTGACGCTGACGCACCGGATCAACATCACGGAGATTCTGATCCTCAGCGCGTTCCAGGGCCTCATCAACGCCTTCGATATGCCGGGCCGCCAGTCGTTCATGGTGCAGATGGTCGAGGACCGCAATGACCTGTCCAATGCGATCGCGATCAACTCGTCGATGGTGAATGTCGCGCGGCTCCTGGGGCCTTCCCTCGCCGGCCTCGTGATCGCCGTGTCCAGTGAGGGATGGTGCTTCCTGATCGATGGCATCAGCTACATCGCCGTGATCGTTTCGCTGTTGATGATGCGGGTGCACGTCGCCGCCGCGCGCCGTGCTGCCGCTTCCATGTTCGAGCAGATGCGCGAGGGGTGGTCGTATGTGTCGACGTTTGTCCCCGTGCGGACGATTCTCATCCTGTTTGCACTGCTGAGTCTGATGGGCATGCCTTACATGGTGCTGATGCCGATCTTCGCTGCGCGCGTGCTGCACGGCGGCCCGCACACACTGGGATTCCTGATGGGAGCGGCAGGTGCAGGGGCTCTCATCTCCGCTGTTTCTCTGGTGTTGCGGCGGTCGGTCCGCGGGCTCACGCGGATGATTCCCTTGGCTGCAATCATCTTCGGCGCGGGATTGTTTCTGTTCGGTTTTTCGCGTTGGGTTTGGCTGTCGCTGATCCTCATGCTCTTCGTTGGCTTCGGGATGCTGCAGGGCATGACCGTGAGCAACACGATCATCCAGACGCTGGTGCCGGAAGACCGGCGAGGACGCGTGATGAGCTATTACACGGCGGCCTTTATGGGCATGGCGCCGTTCGGGAGCCTGCTGGCCGGATCGCTCGCGAACTGGATCGGCGCGCCGCGCACGGTGATGCTGACGGGATCCTGTTGTATCGCGGGGGGGCTGTGGTTCTGGTCGCGACTGCCCGCAATCCGGCGCGAGATGCGTCCCGTTTACGAGAAACTGGGGCTCATCACTCCCGTCCCGCAGCCGGCTCAGGAGCAGGCCGCCAACTGATTGGCAGTCCGGCGACTTACAAGCAAAGAAAGACCCCGGTAGCAACGGGGCGACCGGGGTTCACAGAAGGCAATTACGATTTGCAAAGACAGAATAGGAAATACCGGCTCGCAGGTCTTCGGGACAAAGGCGGCTTTTTTCCTACAACTTTGGTTGGACGGCGAGGATCCTCTCGATGGATGGGAACGGGAGTAGCCGAGGCCGCATCCTAACCATGCAGCCCTCCCCGCTGTCTTCAGCCGGAGATCGCGCGCTGTACCCGGCCCCGCTCCAACGCGCACGTAAGCGACAGACAGATGAGGATTCGTCCGTTACAAAACGTGGTCGCTGTCGGCAACTGCCTTTTCGGCCTGATGCTGGCGGCGCTGTATGGACCTGCGCTCGTCCACATCCGCGCCTGGCCGCTGAGTCTCGGACAGGAGGTACTGCTGCTGGTCGCCGGATCGGCTCTGCCGCTGGCCGTCGTGGCTCTGCGGTTCCCGCTGGTCGGCGGAATGGCGCAGTTCTCCATGGCGTATATCGGAAATCAGCTGCTCCATGAGGCGCCGCTGCGCGTGCTGCGCGATTTTTCCGCGGTCTCGATGGGAATCGCGCTGACGATGCTGGTCATCGCCGTGTTCCGTGGGATTCTCGAGATTACGCAGGAAGCTTTCGGAGAAATCGAAGAGGCAGACGAACAGCAGGCCGCCCGCGCGGCTTGACCGAGGCGCCACCCGCCAACTGCTATTTCTTCGGAGATCCTTCGCCGTTGGCCTGAGGAGTGAGCAGGACTCTGCGCAGCGAGCGAATCAATTCCGGACCTGTCTCTTCCAGTTCGCGCAGATGCCATGCGGCCAGTGAACCGAGAAGTTTCTCCCCCTGTGGCGTCATCTTCAGCAGAATGCGCCGGTGATCGGTGGGATCAGGGCACCGGCGCAGCAAGCCCTGTTCGATCGTGCGGTCGACCAGTTCCACAGCGCTGTTGTGCTTGAGCAGCATGCGTGCCGCAACATTGGCGATGGTGGGATCCAGTTCTTCCGGCATGCCCCACACGCACTGCAGCAGCTGATACTGCTGCGCGCGCGTTCCCGCCGCACCCGCCGCCAGGCTGCTGAAGTGCAGAAACTTCCGCAGCTGAAAGCGAAATTCCGCAAGGCGCCGCATCTGCGCCCGGCTTAACGGCTGAGGATCTTTCTGCGGGTCCTGTTTATGTCCATGACGCGCCAGAGAGATAGCTCCGTGAATTTCGGCTGTTTCCATAGATTTATCGTAACACGATATATCGTGTTGCGATAGTCGTGTCACGATGTTTGTGCGTCCTCGCCGGCCGGTTCGCCGGGATCCGCCAGGATGGCTCTGGCGTCCGCCTCATCCTCGGAGCTGACCTGCAGCTGCAGCGGTCCGAGTCCCGGTTCCATAATGCGGGCGTTTTCGCCTGCGAGGAAAACCTCGATTCCCGCCGATTCCAGCCGCAGTTTCGCCATTTCCGCTTCCAGTGGTTCCGTAAAGCTGGCAATTGTGACCACGTCCGCCATAGAAGTCCCTCCACTCGTTCCAGAACGAGGATTCTCTCTCCGAGCATACGATGCCATCATGGTGCCCGGCAGTTCCAACGATAGAATGAAAAGTTCTCCGAAGGAGCTACGATTTGATCCCGCGCTATACCCGTCCGGCCATGGGCCGCATCTGGAGCGACGAAAGCAAGTTCCGCGCCTGGCTGGAAGTTGAGACCGTCGCCAGCGAAATTCTTGCCGAAGACGGCATTGTGCCGGTCGAAGCAGCGAAAGCGATCCGCGAACGCGGCGGTTTCGACCTCGACCGCATGCGGCAGATCGAAGCGGAAGTGAAGCACGACGTGATTGCCTTTACGACGGCTGTCGCGGAGAAGGTGGGTCCGGAGGCGCGCTGGCTCCATTATGGGCTGACCTCCAATGACGTGGTCGATACCGCGCAGGCCCTTCAGATCAAGGCTGCCTCGGCTATTCTTCGCGAGGATATCGGCCACTTCCTGAGCGTCCTGAAGACTCGCGCGCTCGAGTTTCGCGAGACGCCCACGGTGGGGCGGACGCATGGGATGCATGCGGAGCCGACGACGTTCGGACTCAAGCTCCTCAACTGGTACTCCGAAATGCAGCGCAATCAGGAGCGCTTTGAGGCCGCAGCGGAGCAGATGCGGGTGGGCAAACTCTCCGGCGCGGTGGGCACGTTCGGCCATCTCGGCCCGCAACAGGAAGAGCGCATCTGCGCCGCTCTGGGCCTTGGCGTGGCTTCGGTCGCGACTCAGGTCATCCAGCGTGACCGGCATGCGTATTACGTCTCCACGCTGGCAGTCCTCACCGCGACGCTGGATAAGATCGCCACGGAGGTTCGTCATTTGCAGCGAACCGAAGTGCGCGAGGTCGAAGAATATTTCTCCGAGAAGCAGAAGGGCTCCTCAGCCATGCCGCACAAGCGTAACCCGATCACCGCCGAGCAGATCAGCGGGCTTGCGCGCGTTGTCCGCGCGAACGCACAGGCGGCGCTGGAAAACGTGGCCCTGTGGCATGAGCGCGACATCTCCCACTCGTCGGTGGAGCGGGTGATCCTGCCTGACTCGACGATCCTGACCGACTACCTGCTTGCGAAGACCGCGAACCTGATTGAGAAGCTGGTCGTTTATCCGGCACGGATGAGGAAGAACCTCGAATCGACGGGGGGGCTCATTTTCAGCGGGCAACTCCTGCTCGATCTAGCCGAAGCCGGCATGTTGCGTGAGGATGCGTACCGGCTGGTCCAAAAGCATGCGATGAATGCCTGGCAGAACGATCTCGTTTTCCGGGAGCTGGTCGCGGCCGATCCTGAGATCACGAAGCTGCTGACCGCGGAAAAGCTGGCACAGACATTCGATCTCCAGCGCCAGCTCACCAACGTCGATGCGATTTTTGCGCGCGTGCTGGGGTAACGGAGGCAGTCGCACGTATGGTTCCTGAGCGTGAGTTCCCGAGTTCTTCTGCTGTTCCAACTACAATCGTGACGTGGCTGCCGAGATGCAACCGATGAACCTGACGGTCGCTCTGACCGGTGCTTCGGGCGTAGTGTTCGGGCAAACGATCCTCCGAACGCTGAATGCGGATCCACGCGTGAGCCGGATCCATTTTGTGCCGTCGGAAAATTCGCTTCGCGTCGTGGCTGAGGAACTTGGTATTTCCGGCCGCACCAACCTCGCCGAGAAACTTCTTGGCGGGCCATCAGACAAGGTAGAGCAGCACAGCGACAACGACATTGGCGCGGCAATCGCCAGCGGCAGCTATCCGTCGAGCGGCATGATCGTGCTGCCCTGCAGCATGGGGACGCTTTCCGGGATTGCGAACGGGACGGCCGGCAGTCTGATCGAGCGCGCAGCCGATGTGTGCCTGAAAGAGCGCCGCCCTCTGATCCTGTGTCTCCGCGAGACGCCGTTTAACAGGGTTCACATCCGCAACATGGGCTACGCCGCTGAAGCAGGCGCGACGATTTTCCCAATTATGCCGTCGTTCTACAACCAGCCGGTCGACTCGAATGAAATGGCGCGGCAGTTTGTGTTTCGTGTTCTGGCGCATATCGGGCTACCGCAGGCGGGCGCGTATGTCTGGACGGAAGACGAGGTGTCTGGCCAGCCAGGGAGGACAAGAAAGTGAGGTGCGTGTGTCCGGAGACGACATGAGCCAGAAGGGCTTCGATCTGCGCGCGGCGGGCGCTGCTGTTGCGAGTGTCTTTGACTGGTTGCAGGGGGATTGGGCCTTTATCAGGGAAATTCCGGGGTATGCGAGCGTGCGTGGCGAAGCGATCATTGCGCCTGCGGGGGACGACGCAGCACGATATCAGGAGACAGCCCAGGTGACGCTGGTGCAGGGTGGGACGCTGCGGGCGACGCAGTGCTATCTGCACCGAAGGCTGCAGCCGCCGGCGAACGGCATCGAAGTGCGCTTCTGCGAAACGGGGGAGTTGTTTGAACTTCTGGAGTTTCACGCGCTCTCCGATGGCGCGCTGGAGGCACGGGCGCAGTATGTGTGTGCGGCGGATGTCTATGAGTCGGTGTTCACGGTGCGCGGAGAACGTCTGCAGGTCGAGCATATCGTACGGGGTCCAAAAAAGAACTACCGCGCGGTGACGACCTACAGACGGATGTCGCGCAACCGAGTGAGTGCCGGCACGAGAGGCGTGGGTGCGGACCGCTATAATCCCTGACGATGAACAACGATCTGGTGGGAGAGCTGGAACGGCGAAACCGGCTGGCGGACGAGGGCGGCGGCGAAGAGCGGCGCAAGAAGCAGCACAACGAAGGAAAACTGAGCGCGCGAGAGCGCATCGACCTGCTGCTCGACGATGGCAGCTTCATCGAGACGGATCGCTTCGTTACGCATCGCGCGACCGACTTCGGGATGGCGGATAAGCGGTATCTCGGTGACGGGATCATCACCGGCTACGGAAAAATCGATGGGCGGACGGTCTTTGTGTTCGCGCAGGACTTTACTGTTTTCGGTGGTTCGCTGTCGGAGGCGAACGCGGCGAAGATCGTGAAGCTGATGGATACGGCCATGAAGGTGGGCGCGCCGCTGATTGGCCTGAACGATTCGGGCGGAGCGCGGATTCAGGAGGGTGTGGTTTCGCTGGCCGGGTATGCGGATATTTTTCTGCGCAACACCATGGCCAGCGGGGTGATTCCGCAGATTTCGGCGATTCTGGGACCTTGTGCCGGCGGGGCCGTCTATTCGCCGGCGATCACGGACTTCATCCTGATGGTGGACAAGACGTCGTACATGTTCGTGACGGGACCGGACGTGATCAGGACCGTGACCCACGAAGAGGTAACCAAAGAGGCGCTGGGCGGAGCCGCGACCCACAACGAGGTTTCCGGCGTAGCGCACTTTGAGGCACGCGACGATGCCGAATGCCTCACGATGGTGCGGGAACTGCTGAGCTTCTTGCCTTCGAACAATCTGGATGATCCGCCGCGGCTGGCTTGTTCGGATCCGGCAGATCGGGCCGACCGCGAGCTCGATTTGCTGGTACCGACGGATTCGACGCAGCCGTACGACATCAAGAGAGTGATCGCGCACCTGGTCGACGACGGCTATTTCTTTGAGGTGCACGAACACTTTGCAACGAATATCGTCGTAGGCTTCGCGCGCATGAATGGGCGCCCGGTGGGAATCGTGGCGAACCAGCCTGCCGTACTGGCCGGGGTGCTCGACATTAATGCGAGCGTCAAAGGGGCGCGGTTTGTGCGTTTCTGCGACGCCTTCAACATTCCGCTGATCACGCTGGAGGATGTGCCCGGGTTCATGCCCGGCACGCAACAGGAGTACGGCGGGATCATCCGCCACGGAGCAAAACTGCTATTTGCCTTCGCCGAAGCGACGGTACCGAAGCTGCTGGTGATCACGCGCAAGGCCTATGGCGGCGCCTACTGCGTGATGAGCTCGAAGCATCTGAGGACGGATGTGAACCTGGCGTGGCCGACGGCGGAAATTGCTGTTATGGGGCCGGAAGGTGCGGTCAACATCGTTTACGGCCGCGAGCTGGCGCACATGGTGAAGCTGGCAGAAAAGAGCGAGGGCCCGCTGAGCGAAGAGCGCCGGGCAGAGGTGCTGGCTGCGGCGCGCGCGACACGGGTCCACCAGTTTCGCGAGCAGTTCGCAAATCCTTACGTTGCGGCAGAGCGCGGTTATGTGGATGCAGTGATCCTGCCGCACGAGACGCGGGCTCGCTTGTGCTCGGCGCTGGAGATGCTGGAAGGCAAGCGAGAGAAGAATCCGCCGAAGAAGCATGGGAACATACCGCTGTAAGGCAGCACCCGAGGAGCAGGCATTGGATTATCCGGTAAGTGCGGAGACAGCGGAGCATTACACCTGGGGCGAGGTGTGCGACGGATGGCATCTGGTGCGCAGCGGCGCGCTCAGCGTAATCGAAGAGCGCATGCCGCCGGGTGCAACGGAGCAAAGGCACGCTCACGGGACAGCGCGGCAGTTTTTCTATGTTCTTGAAGGCGAGCTGACGATGGAGGTTGAGGGACGGCTGCATGGGATCGGAGCCAGGCAGGGTCTGGAAATTGCTCCTGGGGAAAAGCATCAGGCAAGGAACGACTCCGCTCGGGAGGTGAGGTTTCTGGTGATCTCGGCGCCGCCGTCGCACGGGGACAGGATTTAGAGCTGGGTTTGGCCGCAGGGTTTCAAACCGATGCCGCATTGCATCCTAAAATCTGACCCGCAAGATCCAGCCCTCATCCCTCGATTCACGCGTGCACGGTCATTTTTGCGATAGGATGACGGCACATCCTGAGGAGGTACGCCATGAGTTCCCCCGCTCAGAAGCGAGTGGCCCTGCCGCATTCCGAACGGTCAGCGCCTGCCAATGCAAGCGCCGTCGGAAAGACCGATCCGAAGCAGATCATCAGCGTTTCAGTCATTGTCAGGCGGAAGAATCCTCTGGATCTGCATGCGCTCGGGGGTCAGAGGGTCTCGCGCGAGGATTTTGATTCTCGGTACGCCGCCGATCCGGCCAGTTTCGAGGCGCTACGCACGTTTGCACACAATCATGGACTGGCCGTGGATGAGGCTGCGTCGAGTCTGTCGCGGCGCACCCTGGTGCTGCGCGGGACGGCGCAGGCGATCGAGCAGGCCTTCGGTGTTGAGCTGCAGGATTACCGCGAAGCGAAGACGCGCCGACGCTATCACACGTTCAGCGGGCAGGTCTCGTTGCCGGAGGCACACGCGCCACTGGTCGAGGCCGTGCTGGGGCTGGATACGCGCCCGATTGCGAAGGCGCACTGTCGATTTCTGAAGAACCTGAAGAAGAAAAAGGCAAAGGCCTCGGCACAGCCGGTACCCTTTAACCCCCCACAGGTGGCAGCGCTGTATAGCTTCCCGACGGGCGTGAACGGCGCCGGAGAGACGATCGGAATCATCGAGCTGGGCGGAGGCTACACGACCAGCGACATCAGCACCTATTTCGGCGGGCTCGGTCTCAATCCGCCGACAGTGGTGGCCGTATCGGTGGATGGCGGGACGAACTCGCCGGGGGATCCAAGCGGAGCCGATGGCGAGGTGGCTCTCGATATCCAGGTGGCGGGCTCGATCGCGCCGGGCGCGAAGATCGCAGTGTATTTTGCACCGAACACCGATCAGGGGTTCATCGATGCGATCACGACGGCCGTGCATGACAGGGCCAACCAGCCGTCGGTGATCTCGATCAGCTGGGGCGGCCCGGAGTCGAACTGGGCACAATCATCGGTGAGGGCTCTGGACGACGCGTGCCAGAGTGCGGCGGCACTGGGCGTGACGATCACCGTGGCCGCGGGTGATAACGGGTCATCGGACGGGGTGAGCGGGGGCGGCAACCATGTCGATTTTCCTGCCTCAAGTCCGCATGTGCTGGCATGCGGGGGGACGGAGCTGATCGGATCGGGAGCAGCAATCACCTCAGAGACCGTCTGGAACGATGGAAGCCAGGGCGGCGCGACCGGAGGGGGCTACAGCACGCTGTTTCCGCTTCCCAGTTGGCAGACCAGCGCGGGGATTTCGGGCAGCGGGCGCGGTGTGCCGGATGTAGCGGGCGATGCGGCCCCGGCCAGCGGCTATAACATCCTGGTCGACGGGCAGCAGGAGGTCGTGGGCGGAACGAGTGCGGTGGCGCCGCTGTGGGCAGCGCTGATTGCGCTGATTAACCAGAAGAAGGGGAAGCCGCTGGGGTTTGTAAATGCGACGCTGTATGCCGATGCGGCGGACTTCCACGACGTCACGCGGGGCAATAACGGGGCGTACTCTGCGGGGCCGGGTTGGGACGCGTGTACCGGGCTCGGCTCACCCAACGGAAAGAAGCTGGCAGCAGCCTTGGGATAGGTGCGCTAACGGTTCCTGGGACTTCGTGAAGCCCGATTCCGTAATGGTGTCTTTGCGCAAAAATGTGCAAAGACATCCTCCCTCGGGGTCATTCATATCGCAGCAGCGAAACTCGCAGCCTTGCCTGAGAGCACAGATCAGTAGACTTCGCGGTGGAAGAGGTCGTCCTTGTCCTCACATGGACAAGAATTGCAGCCCACAGCACAGCTGATCAATGCAGCAACGCCGAGAGTGATGATCACTGCCGGCAGATAACTGCTCAATCGCGAGAGATGTGCAATGAGTTCGTGCATACGTTAGGGACCTTAATCCAGCGTCCCACAGATTTGGAACCCTGAACGTTCGTTCAGGTTTTCTTCACGCGGGACAAGTGGCCCACATTTTGGCAGACTTTCCGGCGGATGAAAATCACCTTTTAGGTATGTAACCAGAGATTCGGCCGGTATTTTCCACATTCGGTGGGAGTTTAACAGCCTCGCTGCACCGCGCCGAGGGCAAAATAGCCGAAGCTCACGGGTTTAAATGCATGGAAGAGTAGGGCTTACCACTTTTCTGCAAGCAAGCGCATCAGTCCGGAGGGGGGAAGCTCCGGGGCAAGGAAGGTATTTGGCATCCCAAAGGCGCCGGTTACCGCTGAGGCGGCCAGGTAACCGCTGCGGACGGCTCCCTCCATCGTGGCGGGCCAGCCGGTAGCGATCCAGTCCCCGGCAAGGAAAATGCCTGGCCACGGACTGGCATCGGGGGCGGGTCGGATCATGTCGAGACCGGGACGGACAGAATAGGTCGCCCGGACTTCTTTGACGACCGCGGCCTTGAGCAGCTGGGCTTCCGCGACGGCAGGAAAGAACTGGGCCAGCTCGCGCAGAGCGAGGTCGATGATGGGCTGGCGTTGCATGGGGACCAGGGAGCGGGAGGCGCTGACGACGAGCTCGAGGTAGGATCCGGCGCTGGTTCTGTGCGTGGGCTGGAGACGCGACTTGTTGAACATCCACTGGATGGTGGTGTCGAGCAGGACGGCGTGATCGAGCTTCGTGATTTCGCGGTCGAACCAGAGATGGATTCCCGTGATGGGGGAGTGCTCGAACTGAGCGAGACGCGCGGCGAGGTCCTGAGCCGCGGTGTTTTGCGGGAGGGCGGGGAGAAGGTCGGCCATTGCCTCGAAGGACAAAGCGAGCACGACGGCATCCGATGCAAAGGACTCGCCCCCGGCGATGGTTTGCCATCCATTCTCCGCCGGAGCAATGGACTCGACGCTGCTCCTGAGGAAGACTTCGCTGCCGCGGTCGCGGAGGTAGCCGACGGCCGCGCCGTAGAGTTCGCTGAGCGGGATGGACGGGATGCCCATTCGGCCGGAAGCGGGTGACATCAGGAAGGACTCGCGGAAGACTTTTGCGGCGTAGTGGACGGAGATGCGGTCGAGCTCCTCGTTGAGGGCGGAGACGAGGACCGGCTGCCAGAAACGGTCGATCGCACGCTTTGTTTGATTGTGCCGCCGAAGCCAGGAGAGGAAGTCTTCCTCTGTGTCCGGCGGAAGGCCACGCATGAAAGCGGCCAGGCCGCGGGCAATGGCGAGTTTGTCAGAGATCGAGAAGGCGGGGGCCCGCAGGAAAGCAAAGGTCGAGTGGAAAGGAGCGGGAAGCGCACCGGGTTCGATGACGCTGGTGGCTGCTTTGGCTTCGGGCGTGCCAGGCGTGAGGAAGTTGAACCGGTCGTACCAGCGAATGGAGTCGAGAACGCCAAGGCGGCGGTAGAGATCGATCAGAGAGGTGCAGCGGCCGATCAGGACGTGCTGGCAGTTGTCGATGACCTCGCTGGTGCCGGGATGTTCATACGAGGAGGCTCGGCCTCCCAGATACGGGCGGCGTTCGAGCAGACGGACGCGGTATCCGGCGTCGGCCAGTGCGCAGGCGGCGGCGATGCCGGAGAGACCCCCGCCCACGACGGTGATGGTTTTCGTCCGCGGATCAGGCATCAGATTTGGCTGGGGAGGAGAGTCGGAAGCGGAAGCGCAGGACCTGGAGGAGGCCACGGAAAAGGATTGCGAGGCGAGCGACAACAGGGACGCGCACGCGCTCGGAGAAAACGTCGTAGTTACGCCGCTCAATGCGGTTCAGGAGGTCGTGGTAAATCGTGATGAGGACCCAGAGGGCGGGGCGAGAGTCAGCGTCGATCAGCGGAAGCAGGGTAAATCCGGATTTGTAATAGTCCTCGGCGCGTTTCGCGAGGGACTCCAGCAGTTCGCGCTGATTCAGAGTCATGCGCGCGCCGTCGCGGAGTTCGGCCAGGTTCTCAATTCGGACCCCGAAGCGATCGAGGTCGTCAAGCGGGAGATAGATGCGGCCGCGCTCGGCATCCTCGCGCACGTCGCGGAGGATGTTCGTGAGCTGAAATGCGATGCCGGTGTCCTCGGCCAGGGATTCGGCGCGGCTGTCGGAGTAGCCGAAGATGCGGATGCAGACGAGGCCGACCACCGAGGCGACGTAATAGCAGTAGCGGCGCAGGTCTTCGAAGGTACCGAAGGTGGTGTAGTCGTTGTAGGGACGGGGTTGTCCGGCGCCGTTGGTGGCGACAGCTTCAGCGGCAGGAGGGTTGAGGTCCATCGCGGTGCCCTGCACGAGCTGGTCGAGGAGCTCGGTGGAAATGGCGAAGCGGACCTGGGTGTCGGCGAGGGCCATGAAGACCGGGTCGTCTGTCGGCTCGCCGGCAGCGGCGCTGTGCCAGTCTGCCAGCCAGGCGGCGAGGTCGGCTCGGCGCTCCTCGCGCGGGCGCGACTCGTCGTCGGAGATGTCGTCGGCGTGACGCATGAAGGCATAGACAGCGCAGATCGCGTCGCGCTTGTGTTTAGGGAGGGCGAGGAAGGCGAAGTAGAAATTTCTGGCTTCGCGGCGGGCGATCTCCGTGCATTTTTCGTAAGCCGCGTCGAGTTTGAGATCGGTGAGGCGACGGCCCGGCGTCAAGCGGAGCTCCGGGAGGTGAACTTGCGCGCGAGAGCGCGGAGCAGGAGGCCGGCTTTGCGGGGCTTCGAAATAGAGGGGCGGCTGGTGAGAACGTTGTAGTTCTGCCGCTCGATGGCACGGAGAATTTCCAGACCGCCGCGAGAGAAAAGGTCAAGGTCGACGGCGAGTTCGCGATCGACCCTGTCGATGAGCGGCAGTCCGGCGCGAAAGAGCGCGGCCGCGGAATCTACTTCATAGCGCATCAGCTCGCGGAACTGCGGGGAAAAGCTGCGAGCGGCGATGCTGATCTCGTCCACGCCAAAGCGGTCCATATCCTCCTGCGGGAGGTAGACCCGGCCCTTCATGTAGTCGACGCGGACATCCTGCCAGAAATTGGCGAGCTGGAGGGCAGTGCAGGTCTTGTCGGAAAGCGTGAAGCGCTCGTCATCGCGATAGCCGCAGGCATAGAGGACGATCCGTCCGACGGGATTCGCGGAGTAACGGCAGTAGGCGAAGAGGTCATCCATGGTGGGGAAGCGGGTGACGGTCTGATCCTGGCGGAAAGCGACAAGGAGATCGGCGAAAGGCTCCTTCGGGATATCGCAGGCGCGGACGGTTTCGGCAAGCGCGACGAAAACGGGGTGGCGAGCCTCTCCGCGGTAACAGGCGTCGAGTTCGGCACCCCAGAGATCGAGCAGGGCGAGCGAAGCTCCGGGGTCGCCGACCTCGTCGCCAAGGTCGTCCGAGACGCGGCAATAGGCATAGATCGCGTGAAAGTGCGGGCGCAGACGCGTGGGGAGAAACCAGGAGGCGACGTGAAAGTTCTCGTAATGGGTTTCGGCCAGTGTGCGGCACCAGGCGCGTGCTTCATCGAGGGTGGGCGCCCGATCCGGAATGCGATATCCAGGAGGGAGCGCAGCCCAACCCTTCTCGATCAACTCGTGGTGTGCGACATCGACCGACATCGATTCTCTCGGATCCCAGCTAGGGAATGATAGCCGTCTTGATGTCGCCGGCCCGGTTCATGAGGCGGCGGAAGACGCGGTTGAGTTCAGAGAGCGGGGCGCGGCTGGTAATGGTATCGCTGGAGCGGAACTGGCCGCTGACGATCAGGTCAAAGGCCTTGCGCGCCGCGGCCGGGGTGTGGTGGAAGCTGGAGCGGAGCGTGATGTTGTTGTAGTGGAGCCGGTTCGTGTCCAGCTCGACCTTCGTGCCCGCTGCGGGGCCGCCGAAGAAGTTGACGGTGCCGCCTTTGCGCACCATGTCCGCGGCCCACTGCCACGCGATGGGCTTGGCGACCGCTTCAATGGCGATGTCGACGCCGCGGCGCTGGGGTGTGAGAGCGCGAACGGCGGCGACCGGATCGGAATCCGGACTGATCTGAATCACTTCGGCGGCGCCAAATCGCTTTGCAGCGGCCACCTGTTCGTCGCGTTTGACGACGGCGATCACGCGGAGGCCGCTCAGCTCGGCCAGGTGCATAAACATGAGGCCGATCGGGCCGGCGCCAATGATGGCAATGCTGTCGCCGGATTGCGGCTGGCACTCGTCCAGTCCATGGACCACGCAGGCGAGAGCCTCGGTCAGCGCGGCGTGCTCAAAGGAGATACCGGCCGGGATACGAAGGGTATTCTTCGCCACGATGCGCGCGGGGATGAGCAGGTATTCCGCATAGGCGCCGTTGTTGAAGATGAGGCGGTCGCAGAGGTTTTCCTGGTTATGGCGGCAGTAGTAACAGTCGCCGCAGGGCGCGGAATTGAGAGCGACGACGCGATCGCCGGGCCGGAAAGCTGCAACGCCGCGGCCCACCTGATGCACCGTGCCGGCCAGCTCGTGGCCGAAGGGGATCGGTGGTTTGAGCATGCGCGCGTGATAGCCGCGACGGTAGACCTTGAGATCGGTACCGCAGGTGAGTGCGGCATGAACGCGGACTACAATCTCGCCCGATCCCGCCTTCGGCATGGGAACCTGTTCGATACGCAGGTCTTCCCGGCCGTGGAGAACGGCGGCTGTCATTTGCGCTGCCATCCCTCTATTGTCTCAAAATTAAAGCGTTTGCGGTTGAATGAACACTTTCATCGAGGTAGCGGAGGGATTCGAGGCGACACGGATGGCCTCGACCGAATCCTCGAGGGAAAAGCGATGGGAAATGAGCCGGGTGAGGTCGAATCCGGTTCTGTAGCCGCCAAAAACGATCTCTTCGACCTCCGGCTGGAGCTCGAAGGAGGAGCTGTAGGAGCCGGTCAGCGTCTTCTCATCCATGCAGACCACGGCGGGATCGAAGGTGGCCTCGCTGTGCTGGGTGGCGGCGAAGAGCAGGACGCGACCGCCTGGGCGGGCGGCGTCCATGGCGGTCTTGATGAGGGCATTGCCGCCGACAGCGAGGATGACGGCATCGGCGCCGCGGCCTTCGCTCTCCCGGTGGGCGACGGCAACCACGTCCTCCTTGCTGGCGTCGATGGGGTGGTCGAGGCCATACTGCGCGGCGATTCTGTGGCGTTCCGGGTAGAGGTCGGAGGTGAGAACCCTGGCGCCGGTACGGGCGGCGAGCGCGGCCAGCATGATGCCGATGGGGCCCTGGCCGATGACGAGGACGGTTTCGTCGGGCTCGAGGGCGAGATTGCGGATCGCCTTGTAGGTGGTGTTCAGGGGCTCGACGAAGGCGGCCTGCTCGAAGGGGACAGAGTCGGGAATCCGGATCAGACCGCGGCCGACGATCCAGGGCATGACGCGGACATAATCTGCGAAGCCCCCGCCGGAGGGCTCAAAACCGGCGGTGACGCCGACACGCTTGTAGTCATTGCACTGCGAGGGGGTCTTATGGCGGCAGTAATAGCACTTACCGCAGGGCGTGTGGTGGAAGACCATGACCCGGTCGCCGACATTGAAGCCGTGGACACCCGCACCGGTGGCGGCGATGACGCCGGAGATCTCGTGCCCGAAGATGCGGGGCGCAGAGTGCGAGCCGGTATGGATCTTCTTCAGATCTGTGCCGCAGACACCGCAGGAATGGACGCGGATGAGGACTTCGCCGCGGTCGATCGCAGGGACGGGAACAGTCTCAACGCGGACGTCGTTGATGCCGCGGTAAACCGCGGCGCGCATCGTGCTCGGAATGGTCGCAGGGAGCTGTACCTGCAGATCGTTGGTGGTCGCAGTGGCCATGGGGATTGTATGAATCAGATTACCGAAGCGGGAGGAGAGGTGGAAGCGAAATTGTCGCGGACGAATTTTGCCAGATGCTGGGCAGCGGCGCGGCTGTTCTTCTCCAGTTCGCCCAGGACGCGCCAGTACTGAGGGCGGAAGAGGGCCCAGGCGGCGAAGGCGGCGGTGCGCAGGCGGCCTTCGGGCGTGGTGAACCGATTGAAGTCGGGCAGCTCGTCGTTGGGCCCGTCGGTGATGGCCTTGATGCAGACGAAGCCGAGGTCGTGCTGTTGGGCGAAGCGCGCGACAGTGGCGGCCTCCATATCGACAAGCGTGGCCTCGTGCTTGACGGCGAGGAGGCGCTTTTCTTCCGGGTTCACGACGTGGTCCACGGTGACGAGGCGCTGCGGCTTCAGACCTTTAGCGGGCTGCTCGGACAGCGTGGTGGCTGCGAAGCTTTCGCCGGTGCGGGCGTCGATGATTTCGCGGACGGCGACCGCGTCAGGGGCGCGGAGTCCGCAGGAGAGCGAACCTGCGTAGCCGAGCGAGACAAGCGTGTCGGGCCTGGCGCCGAGGACGGCCTCGCAGGCGCGGAGGACGGCGGCCTCGCCCATGCCTGCGGCGATGGCGACGGCGTCCAGCGTGCCGATGCGTCCGGTGGCGATCCCGCCCTGGCGGGTCCAATGGTGGACGAGGGGGCGAAGCTCGGAGGGAAGGGCGGCGATGAGGGCGATGCGGTTCATGACGGAGGTCAGTACCAGCGTAAACCTTTGGCGGGGAGCGGGGAGCGGGGGGGAAGGAGCTGGGAGCAGGGGGCAGGGAGTCGGGAGTGGGGGGTGCAGCCCCTCGGATGTTGTTGATGGCGCGGGGGGGGGACTTCCGGGTTGAGCCTCTTATGTTGACGATGTGGTTAACAGGCTGGATTGCTGAAGCTGTCGCGCGTGGGTGGCGTCGTCCAATGTTGGCGCAGGCGCTTACCCGGCTGGTGCGTAGCCGTGGGCTCGGAACCAGTCGATGGCGTTGCGCAGGGCCTGGTAGACGGGGACGACGCGAAATCCTAATTCGCGCTCGGCCTTCGATGACGACGCGAACATCTTCTTTTTGCCCATGCGGACGGCTTCGACGGTGGCGCGGGGCTCTTTGCCGCGCAGTTTGCCGGTGAGGTTCTCGTCGAAGAAGGCGAAGATCATGGCGACGGAGTGCGGGACCTTCATGGTCGGCGAGGGGAGCCCGGTGATGGCAGACATCTTGTCGAGGATCTGCTTGAGGGTGAGGTTTTCGCCGCCGAGGATGTAGCGTTCGCCGGGGCGTCCCAGGGCGAGGTTCAGACCGTCGGCGTGAGTGCGGGCGACTTCGGCGACGTCGACGAGGTTGAGGCCGGTGTCCATGTAGGCGGGGAATTTTTTGTTGAGGAAGTCGACGATGATGCGGCCGGTGGGCGTGGGCTTGAGGTCGGCGGCTCCGATGGGCGTGGTCGGATTCAGGATGAGCACGGACTGGCCGGCGCGCGCAGCTTCGATCGCAACCTGCTCGGCGAGAAACTTGGAACGCTTGTAGTGGCCGACCATGTCGTCGAGGGAGACGGGGGTGGTTTCGTCGACGATGGTGCCATCGGAGTGGAATCCCATGGTGGCGACGGAGGAGGTATAGACGAAGCGGGGGACGTTTTCTTCGCGGGCGATGCGGAGCAGGGCGCGGGTGCCTTCAACGTTGGCGCGGTACATGGTCTCCGGATCGCGGACCCAGAGGCGGTAGTCGGCGGCTACGTGCAGGACGGCGTCGCAGCCGCGGATGGCGGTGCGGAGCGAGTCGGGCTGGAGGAGGTCGCCGGTGACGGTGTCTGCACCGGAGAGGCCTTCGAGGTTGGCGAGGCTGCTCGTTTTCCGGGTGAGGAGACGCAGCGAGGCGCCGCGGGAAGCGAGTTCGCGGGCGACGTGGCCGCCGACGAATCCGGTAGCGCCGGTGAGGAAGAGGTTCATAGGGAATAGGGAATAGGGAGCAGGGAGTAGCGAGAGGGCTCAGAGCTCAGAGCGCAGAGCGCAGAAAGACGGCGCGCTTCGCGCGACTCCCATGTCCCAACATCAGGGACATGGGGCACCCGGAGTGCGCGGTGATTCTTCATTTGTGCTCCACGGTGAGCCAGGAGTCGAGCTTGGCGACGGGGAGACGCACGCCGATGTAGAAGGCACCGAAGAGGCCGTAGACGGCGCTGGCTTCGTCGAAACGCATCTCGTAGATGAGTTTTTTGAAGATGCCGGGGTTGTCGGAGAAGAGGTCGACGCCCCACTCCCAGTCGTCGAGGCCAATGGAGCCGGAGATGATCTGCTTGACGGTACCGGCGAAGCGGCGGCCGATGAGGCCGTGCTCGTGCATCATGCGGGCGCGGTCGGGCATGGGCGCGCTGTACCAGTTGATCTGCTCTCCGCGTTTCTTGTCCATGGGGTAGAAGCACACGTATTTCGTCTCAGGGATGGTGGGGAAGAGACGCGAGGCCATGGCAGTGGACTGGCGCTCGATCATCTCCTGGATTTGCTTTTCCCACTCGTCGCTGAAGGGCTCGACGTTTTGCGACTCGAGGGCGGTGTAGGTCTTGACGGAGGACTCGTAGAGGCCAAGCTCGACGATGGAGACATAGGAATGGGTGGGCTGGAGGAAGCTGCCGAATTCGGTGCGCGCCAGGTTGCGCTGGATCTCCGCGAGTTGCTCCATCGAGTCGCGGAAGTGAATGAGCATGAGGTCGCCCTTGTGCCCGATTTGCGCGAAGAGGGCGGACTGATTGGGGCGGCCTTCGGAGGAGTGGGCTTCAAGCGGCGCGAGGAGCGCAGTGGCTTCGGCAAGAGTGCGCTGGCGGTCGCCGGCGCTGGCGCGGCGCCATGCGGACCAGTCGAAGCGAAACATCTGGTGCAGGAGGCTGGCACCGTCGAGGGTGAGGGGAAAAGGCGGTGTGTCGGGCATGAGAACAGGGTACAGGGTGGAGGGTACAGCGGATAGCGGATAGCGGATAGCGGATAGCGCTCAGCGCTTCGCGATCGGGCCTCAGATGGGAGGGGCTTATCGCGTCGAGGTGGATTCGTCTGCGTAGAACTCGGCGATTTCGCGGGCGTATTTCTGGGCGAGGATGCGGCGGCGGAGTTTGAGGCTGGGGGTCAGTTCGCCGGAGTCGACGGCCCACTCGTCGGAGACGAGGCAAAAGCGCTTGATGGTCTCGTAGTTGGCGAGCGTGGCGTTGACCTTGTCGACGATGGACTGGAATTCAGCGCGGACCTGGTCGTGGACGATGAGCCGGGCGCGGCCATCGACCGCGATGCCGCGATCGCGTGCCCACGGTTCAAGGGCGGCGAAGTTGGGCTGGATGAGGCACGAGGCGAATTTGTGCCGGTCGCCGACGAGCGCGCAGTTGCCGACCAGGACGCTGGCCTTGAGCTTGTTCTCTATGGGCTGGGGAGCGATGAGTTTGCCGCCGGACGTTTTGAGGAGTTCCTTCTTGCGGTCGGTGATGTAGAGGAAGCCGTCCTGGTCGATGTGGCCGATGTCGCCGGTGGCGAACCATCCGTCGGGAGTGAGGGTCGGGGCGTCGGCGTGGTTCTTCCAGTAGCCATGGAAGATGCTGGGGCCGCGGACGAGGAGTTCGCCGTCGTCGGCGATGCGGCATTCGACGTTGGGCAGCGGCTTACCGACCGAGCCCATGCGATTGGCGTTGGCGGTGTTGAGCGCGATGACGGGCGAGGTTTCGGTGAGGCCGTAGCCTTCGAGAATGCGGATGCCGGCGGAGGCGAACCAGTGCGCGGTGTCGAGGCCGAGGGGTGCGCCGCCAGCGATGGCATAGCGGACACGGCCGCCGAATCCTGCTTTGAGTTTTTTGAAGACGATGGCGTTGGCGATTTTCCAGGAGACAGAGGTCGGCGTGCGGCCGGCGGCGACTTCGTCGCGATGCTTTGCGCCGGTGGCGAGAGCCCAGGCGAAGAGGCGGCGCTTGATGGAGGACTCAGAAGCCTTTTGCTCGGCGACCTGGCGGACCTTTTCGAAGACGCGCGGAACGGCGACGAGGATGGTGGGCTGGACGGCGAGGAGGGCCTGGGGCAGCTTGTCGAAGCTGTTGCAGTAGGCGACGAGGACGTCTTTCGCGTAGAGGGCGTAGTCGAGATGGCGCGCGGTGATGTGCGAGAGCGGGAGAAAGGAGATGCAGGCGTCGGAGGAGCCGAGGCCGAATTCGGCGAGGGAGTAATTGATGTTGGAGGCGATGTTGCCGTGGGTGAGGAGAACGCCTTTGGGCTCGCCGGTCGTGCCGGAGGTGTAGATGAGCGTGGCGAGATCGGAAGGCTCGATGGCGCGGGCCGCTTCGTCGAAGGCAGCGTCGCGTTGGGCGCCCCAGGTGCGCGCGGGGGCGATCAGGGAGGAGAAGGATTCGGCGCCGTCGGCGGTGGGGTCGTCGTCCATGAGGACAATGTGCTCGAGCGGCGTCGCGGCACGATGCGGGGCGATCTTGTCGTATTGGGCGCGGGTGGAGACGAAGAGGACGCGCGCGCCGGAATCGACGAGCAGGGGAACGATCTGGTCGGCGAGGAGATTGGGGTAGATGGGGACGTCGGCGACGCCCATAGCGAGGCAGGCGAAGTCGGCGATGGCCCACTCCCAGCGGTTCTCGGCGAGGATGGCGATGCGGTCGCCCTTACGGATGCCCCAGGAGCGGAGCGCTTCGACGAGCGCGCGAACACGCTGATACACGTCGAGGGGAGAGATAGGCTGCCAGGTGCCGGCGGCGTCCTGAAACAGCATGGCGCGATCGCGGCGGCTTTGCGCGATGGTGAAGAAGATGTCGTTGAGAGTTCGCAGCGACACGCGGGAACCATGGTACAGGGAATGGGGACGAGCTAAAAGCCGGTCAGCTGAAAACCAGTCAGCTGAAAACCGGTTAGCAAAAATGCTGTTAGCGAAACGCGATTGGCGAAAAGCTGTTAGCGAATGGCAGTTGGCTAACCGCTGTTCGCTGAACCGCCCGGAGCCTGTCAGATTTGCGGGGCGATGCCCTGAAGGCCCAGAGTTTCGGCGTTCTGCCGCATGGCGGCGATGCAGTTGGCGATGTGTTCGTCGATGGGGATTTCCAGTTCGGCGGCGCCTTTGACGATGTCGTCACGGTTGACGCCCCGGGCAAAGGCTTTGTCCTTCATCTTCTTTTTCACTCCTGCGACATCGACGTCGTGGATGGATCTGGTCGGCTTCACCAGAGAGCAGGCGGTGAGGAAGCCGGCGAGTTCGTCGCAGGCGAAGAGAGCTTTGGCAAGGTGCGTTTCGCGCGGCACGCCGGAGTATTCGGCGTGACCGAGGATGGCGGTGCGGATCTCTTCAGGCCAGCCCTGTTCGGTGAGGATAGCGATGCCGACGAAGGGGTGCTCTTCCTGTGAGGGATGCTTTTCGTAGTCGAAGTCGTGAAGGAGCGCTGTTGCGGACCAGGTGTCGAGGAGGGCGTTGCGATCGTCGCCGACGAGGCCGGTGGAGTCGGCATGGCGCTGGGCGTAGGAGCGCACGCAGGTTTCCACGGCGAGTGCATGTTTGATGAGGCTGGGGGATTGGGTGTGTTCGTTGAGCAACGACCAGGCGCGTTCGCGGGAGAAGGCTGAGTCAGGCATTGTGCGCGGTTTCCTTTTTGGTTTTTCCTGGCATTTTCTGGGAATTTTCGGTGAGACTCACAGTTTTTACTTGACAAGGAGGATACCCTCCCTGCAAGGTAGGGCAAAGGTTGATTTGGTGTGGCTGCGATTTGCCTGCCGGATCACCCGGATCGCACGCTCTGGCGTTCCGTACAACCTATGGCAACTACGTTAGCAACTGTTGAGGCCCGCGAGGTACTTCGTTGCGACTCTTGTGGCCTGGTTCAGTTTCGTACGTTGAATTCGATGTGCCGGCGTTGCCGCAAGCCCCTCGAGATCGATGAGCCGGAACCACTGTCCCCACAGCTGGTCACCTGCAACCCGGTGGGCGCGGAAGGCGCGGAAGGCATCGACGTTGCTCGGGCCGTCCGTGCGGTCCGTCACGACCGTTGTCTGAGCCAGCGGCAGCTTGCGGGGCGCATGGCGGTGCCGCGCACCTATATCTCGAAGATCGAAAACGGTAAGGCGGTACCGACGCTGTCGTCGCTGCAGCGGCTGGCGCAGGCGCTGGAAGTGGGGATCTGCGATCTGTTACGCGACGGGCAAAGCCGCCGGGCGAGTGAGACAGCGGCGGTGATGTCCGATCCGTTTCTGGCGGAGATTGCTCCTCTCGTGGCGCAGCTGGACGCATTTCAACGGGCGATGTTCCTGAACCAGGTGCGGGAGATGGCTGTCGGCCGGCGCCGGACGGCGTAGGCTGAGCTTCGCCGCCCGCATGCCTTAAACCAGGTTTGCGGGCGGGCAGCTGTATTGCATTCCATCTGATTGACAGGGCGCGGGTGAGCCGCGTCCGGGTTTCTGCCCTGGTCTGTATAATTCGGCAGAGAGGGAGCCGCTCCCGACTTCCGCTGCCTCTGGCGCCGCGACACGACGCGCCGGCACGCTGGGGTAAGGGCTCGTGCCCAAGTCCGTCCCCCGTGGGAGCCACTCGAAAGGACGCGTTGTTACTCAACTCCAGCCGAGTTCATGAGTTGCCAGCCGATGAGGCAGGCGTGTACCGCCGTCTCGATCCGGAGCGGATGCCGCAGCACGTGGCGATCATCATGGACGGCAACGGACGATGGGCGGGCAAGCGGAGCCTGAAGCGATTCTTCGGCCACCAGCAGGGAGCCGAGGCGGTGCAGTACGTGGTGGAGACGGCATCGCGGATTGGTCTGCCGTGGCTGACGCTGTATGCGTTCTCGCTGGAGAACAATTTGCGGCGGCCGAAGTCGGAAGTGAATTTTCTGATGCGGCTGCTGAAGAGCTATCTCACGAGCAACGTGCAGCGCATGAACGACAACAACGTTCGCATCCGGTACGTTGGGCGCACCGAAGAGCTGCCGGATGAAGTTCGCGAGCGGATGCACTATGCCGAGGAGGCGACTCGGCAGAATACGGGAACGACGCTGACGCTGGCGCTCAACTACGGTGCGCGCTCGGAGCTGGTGGACGCCTTTCGGCGCCTGGCGGCGGAGGTGCAGCGGAATGGGTTACGGCCCGAGGAGATCAGCGAGCTGGACATCCATCGTCACCTGTACACGGCGAACATGCCGGACCCGGACCTGCTGATTCGGACGTCGGGGGAGATGCGGGTATCGAACTTCCTGCTGTGGCAGATCGCGTACACGGAGATTTTCGTTACGGACCGTCTGTGGCCCGATTTTCGCGGCATTCACATGCTGGAGGCGATTGAGAACTATCAGAGCCGCGAGCGGCGTTATGGCGGGCTGAACGACGGGACGGAGTCCGACGACGTGGAGAGGCTTCCGGCGAACCAGCCCAATCCGATGGTGATCGGCGGCTGAGAGGCGTCAGGGAAAAGAGAAAGGCGCATCCCGAGGATGCGCCTTTTGTGTTTTGAGGCGCGGGTTATTCGTGCGCCATGGCTGCGGGGCCAACCCACGTATTCTGCGGGGCGGTCACCTTGACGTCGCGCGCCTGGACCTTCACTTTGAGATTGGCCATTTCGGGCCTGCCGCGCAGGGGAGCGCTGAAGGCAAGCTCGTACTGGTTCTTCAGGCGGCGGTTGAAGTCGTCGAAGTAGGGTGAGAGGGAGACGGGGTTGCCCATGCCGATCCAGTAGGAATCGCCGCCGGTGGCGGAGGTGACTTCCATCAGGAGGTTCTGACCTTCGTCATTGGCATACCAGCTGCGATCGAAGCGGCCGGAGTTCCGCCAGTAGATAGAGGAGACCAGCAGGTGGGCGTGGACCGCGTCCTGAATCGCACTCTGCACGTAGGGGTCCTCGGGATCGTAATGGATGTGGTAGTAGTCGACGCCGTCTGTGATCATGATGACTTCGCGGCGGGCGGAACGGTCATTCGAAGGCCAGTTCTTCGCCAGATCGGAGAGGCAGAAGTAAGGGCTGGCGCTCTGGCCTGAAACACCGAGGGGAAGGCGGAGTTCCTGCAGTGCGTTCTGGTGGTTGGTGGTCAGGGGGCCCGCGAGGGCGGCGCGCCCATTTTCCATATAGGCGATGGAAAATTTCACGTTGGGCGAGAGGCTCTGGATGAACTGGCGAATATCGTTCATTTCACTGCCGAGGCTGAGGCGAGCGCCATCGTCAATGAGCAACACCACTTCGACCGGCGACCGGGTGCCGTGCAGAGGCTGCCAGTTGGTGATCTGACTCTGCTTGCCGTTGACTTCGACGTGGATGGCCTGCTGCGCGATGTCTGGCGCGGAGGCCTTCGCATTTTTGGGGAGGACGGTAATGATGGCGGTCCCCTCCCCCTGGTTTTCGTTCTGGGGAAAAGCGTGCGGGGCAAAAGCGACGAGGCCCGCGACAAAAAGCGCAATGAATTGAGTCTTTCTTTTCATAAGTTCCTCTTCCTGCAAGGCAAAGACAAGGGTACGCGGCTCCGCGGGGGAGCCGGGAATCCCAAACGTCACCCTTTACTTAGATGGGAAAGGGGAAAATTTGTTTCTGTGGCGTGAACCCTTATTCTTCAGGGCCGGGAGAGGGCGACGCAGTCGCGGCCCAGGCAAAGGCGATAATGGCCCGCGGCATCGCCGGCGATGATCTGGAGAGGCATCGGGCGCTGCAGATTCTCGTCGTGCTGCGATGGGGCCTGCAGGATGTCATGGGCTCCGATGTCGGTGACCACGAAACGATGGCCGGCGAAGCCGATGCCATAGGCGCCGGGGGCCAGAGGCTTGCCGCCGATGTCGATCGCGGACTCGTTGAGGAGATAGCCCTGATATTTTTCCTGGACGGAGGTGGAGTAGCCGGAGGTGTCGACGAGGACCGCCAGGACGTAACGGCCGTCAGCGAATTTGATGCCGGCGCTGTTGCGCAGTTGCGTGTTGGCGGACTTTCCTGCGTAGTAGACGGCGTCAGGAAGGAGCTTTGAGGCTTCGGGAGCGTGCAGGATGGTTGTGCCGGACTGGGCCAGGGCGGCGACGGGCATGGTTATCAGAGCAGCGAGAAGGACAGACGGACGTAGATGACGGAGAGGATTCATTGCGCGGGTCTCCTGAGTGTTGCGGTGCGAGTATAACGCCGCAGAACAGTTTTCAGCGCAGAGCATTCAGGGTTCTGCCTGGGCCGGACCCCGGCGAGGCAATTCTTTTTGGGTAACTGCCGCGGTTCGCCGGATGGGGAGTTTCGAAAAGGGCGGGGAAAGAAAGTAGTATCGATGCTGATGCAAAACGCAGGAGATTTCGGGGAGCGCCGGCGGCTGGTAAGGCGCGCGATGGCGGAGCAGGGCATTGAGGCCCTGCTGGTGACGCACCTGCCGGACGTGCGGTGGCTGTGCGGCTTCACGGGATCGAATGCGGCGCTGGCGGTGACAGCGACGAAAGCGGTGTTGTTCACCGATGGCCGCTACACGACGCAGGCCCGGGAGGAGACGAGCGGGGCACGCGTGACGATTGCAAAGAGGTCGGCGCTGAAGGAGTGCTCCAGGTTGCTGGGGGCGTCAGCGGCGAAGGCGTGGTTCGATCCACAGCACACGACGGTGGCCGATCTGTCGCTGATGCGGTCGGGCGTGGAAGGGAAGAAGAGCCGGGGCTTCTTTGCCCCTCTGGCGAAGCCACTGGTTTCTGCGCTGCGGATGGTGAAGGATGCGGGCGAGTTGCGGACGATGGCCGAGGCGGCGGCTCTGGGGTGCGAGCTGTTCGAGACGATTCTGTCGCGCATCGAAGCGGGGATGACCGAAGCGGTACTGGCGGCGGAGCTGGAATTCGAGGCGAGGAAGCGCGGGGCGGAGGGCATGTCGTTCGAGACGATCGTGGCATCGGGGACGAGATCGGCGCTTCCGCACGGCCGGGCGACTCAGGCCAGGCTGCCGCGCAAGGGATTCGTAACACTGGACTTCGGTGTTATCCTCAAGGGTTATTGCTCCGATATGACGCGTACGGTGCACCTTGGCGGCGCCACTGATGAAGAGCGCGCCGCGTACGATGCAGTTCTGGCAGCGCAGGAAGCTGCGGTAAACGCAGTGAAAGCCGGAGTCACGTGCGGAGAGGTGGACCGAGCCGCACGGGAATTGCTGAAGAAGGCCGGGTGGGGGAAGTACTTTACGCACTCGACCGGGCACGGTGTAGGGTTGGAGATTCACGAGCAGCCGCGGATTGCGGCGGGACAGGAGACGCGGCTCG
>JBKICP010000058.1:0-5584 GCA_046567085.1 Acidobacteriota bacterium | reverse complement strand
GTCGGAGATGGTCACGGTGTTGAACTCCATCGGAGTGCCACCGGCCTCGCGCACGCCCAGCTTTACGGCTTCGGCAATCTGGCGGAGATGAAAATTGCAGGGACCAATCTCAGTCCATGTGTTTGCAATGCCGATGATCGGCTTGCGCAGATCTTCCGGAGTAAATCCCACCGCACGCAGCATGGCCCGCGCCGGAGCGCGGCTTGGGCCCTCCGTCAGCGCAATTGAATACAGCTTGCCCGAACCGTTCCCGTTTCCTTTGGTCTGATTCCCGCTCATGCCTGCGCCTGTTCTCCCGCCCTCGGCTTCACCCAGAAGGCCGCGTCGTGTTGTTTTTCGTAGTGGTCCAGCTCCGCCGCGTGCCGCAGCGTGAGCCCAATGTCGTCGAGACCTTCCAGCAGGCAATAGCGCCGAAAGGGATCGATGCTGAAGCTGGTTTTGAATCCTTCGGCGTCGCTGATCGTGTTTTCTTCGAGCGAGACCGTTAATTTGTAACCGTCGCGGTTGCTGGCGCGGTCGAGCAGGGTTTGCACCTGCTCTTCGGGCAGCGTCACCAGCAGAATGCCGTTCTTGCCCGCGTTGGAATGGAAGATGTCGGCAAACGACGGCGCAATCACGCAGCGGAATCCGTAGTCGCCGAGGGCCCACGCGGCATGTTCGCGCGACGATCCGCACCCGAAGTTCCTTGCGGCGACCAGAATCTGCGCGCCTTTGTAGCGCGGATTGTTGGTTTCAAATGCGGGATCCTGGCGCCAGTCGAAGAACAGAAACTCTCCGTAGCCGGTTCGTTCGATGCGCTTCAGGAATTGCTTGGGGATGATCTGATCGGTGTCGACATTCACTCGATCCAGCGGCATCACCTGCGACGTCAGCGTGCGAAACTTTTCCATCAGGCCAGCACCTCCGTCTTTCTGAACTCCCACGTGCGCACATCGGTGAAGTGGCCGACGACCGCGGCAGCAGCGGCCATCATGGGGCTCACCAGGTGCGTGCGACCGCCGCGCCCCTGTCTTCCTTCGAAATTGCGGTTGCTGGTCGAAGCGCAGCGCTCGCCGGGCTGCAGGATGTCGGGATTCATCCCCAGACACATCGAGCATCCGGGCTCGCGCCACTCGAAGCCGGCTTCTTTGAAGATTGCGTCCAGACCTTCCTTCTCTGCCTGCGCTTTGACCTGCTGCGATCCAGGGACCACCATCGCGCGCACGTTCGTGTGGACATGATGTCCTGCCACGACTTTCGCCGCCGCGCGCAGATCCTCGATGCGCGAGTTCGTGCAGGAGCCAATGAAGACGCGGTCCACCGCGATCTCGGACATGGGCGTGCCGGCCTTCAGGTCCATGTATTCGAGAGCCCGCGTGAACGCTCTCCGGTCCGCATCATCCTTCGCCGCTGCCGGATCCGGCACCGTCGCGCTTACGGGGACGACCATGCCGGGATTCGTGCCCCACGTCACGAAGGGCTCCAGCTCGACTGCCGGAATCATCAGCTCGCGATCGAACTTCGCACCCTGATCTGTCGCCAGGTTTCGCCATTCCGTGACGGCTGCGTCCCAGGCTGCACCCTGGGGGGCGAAGGGACGGCCTCGGAGCCAGGCAAACGTCGTGTCGTCCGGCGCGATCATGCCTGCGCGCGCGCCGGCTTCGATACTCATGTTGCAGATCGTCATCCGGCCTTCCATGCTGAGCGACCGGATGGCCGATCCGGCGTACTCGATCACATAGCCCGTCGCGCCGTCGGTTCCAATGCGCCCGATGATACCGAGCACGATATCTTTGGCCGTCACGCCTTCGGCCAACTCCCCCTCGATCGAGATGCGAAAGGTCTTTGGCTTCGACTGCGGCAGGCATTGCGTGGCCAGCACGTGCTCGACTTCCGAGGTACCGATGCCGAAGGCCAGCGCACCGAGCGCGCCGTGCGTCGAGGTGTGCGAGTCGCCGCAGACAATCGTCATGCCCGGTTTGGTCAGCCCCAGTTCCGGGCCGATTACGTGCACAATGCCCTGACGCGGCGACTGCACGTCGTAGAGCTCAATGCCAAATTCCGCGCAGTTTTTCCGCAACGCGTCGATCTGCTTCGCGGCAATGGGGTCTTCAATCACCAGCCGGTTCGCGGTCGTCGGCACGTTGTGGTCGACCGTCGCAACGGAGCGATCGGGGCGCCGCACTTTGCGGCCTGTCATGCGCAGGCCATCGAATGCCTGCGGCGACGTTACTTCGTGGATGAGGTGCAGATCGATGTAGAGCAGCGCCGGTTCTCCCTGCGGCTCCACGACAATGTGCGATTCCCAGACTTTCTCGAATAGGGTCTTCGGATTTCCAGCCATAGCTTTTCCTGTTTCAGATTTCCCGCAGAGTCATCGCGCCGAAGACGCACTCGCCCTTGCTCCGACAAGCACTTCCCGCACCTTGCTGCCCATATCCGTGGTTGAGGTCACCCTGGCGGATTTGTCTCCGCGCGCCAGATCGGCCGTTCGGTACCCGTCGGCCACCACGCGTTTGACGGCAGCTTCAATGGCGGCCGCCTCGTCGTCGAGTCCCGCCGAGTAGCGCAGCAGCATCGCCGCGGTGAGGATCGCGCCCAGCGGATTGGCAATGCCCTTTCCCGCAATATCCGGCGCCGACCCGTGGACCGGCTCGTACAGATTCACCTTGCCGCCGATGGTCGCCGAAGGCAGCATGCCGAGGGAACCCGTAATCACGCCAGCTTCGTCGGAGAGGATGTCGCCGAAGAGATTCTCGGTGAGGACGACGTCATAGTTGCGCGGCTGATTCATGATGTGCATCGCCATCGCGTCCACATACTGATGCTCCAGCGCGATATCGGGATAATCTTTTGCGATTTCGGTCACGGTGGCGCGCCACAGCTGCGAGACCTCGAGGACATTAGCCTTGTCGACTGAGGTGACCTTCTTCCGCCGCTTCGAGGCGAGATCGAAGGCGACCTTCGCAACGCGGACCACCTCGTCGCGGGTGTAACGCATGGTGTTCCATGCCGCGCCCTTCGCCTTGTCCCACTCGCGCGGCTCTCCGAAATACAAACCGCCGAGCAGTTCGCGAACGAAGAGAATGTCCGCGCCTTCGACGATCTCGGGGCGCAAGGGCGAATTTCCGGAGATCCCCGGCCATGCAAACGAAGGCCGCAGGTTGGCGTAGCCACCCAGGGCCGCGCGAATCTTCAGCAGACCGGCTTCCGGCCGCTGATTCGGCGGCAGGGCATTGAACTCGTTGCTGCCGACTGCCCCCAGCAGCACAGCATCGCTGTCCAGTGCCGCTTCGAGGGTCAGGTCCGGGAGCGGCGTGCCATGCGCCTTGATGGCGACGCCGCCGATGAGCTCTTCGCGAAAGGCGAAATCGTAACCGCCCAGATCGGCCACGGTTTCCAGCACCCGAACGGCTTCGCCGGTCACCTCAGGGCCGATGCCATCGCCGGCCACAATCAGAATCTTCAGCTTCTTCGTCATGAACTCTCTTGAGGGGCTTTGACCCAGGGTTCGCAGCGGCGAGCCGCCACAGAGGCTGCCGGCTTGCTTTCAGTTCACCGCCGGCTCGGTAGAGATCAGATCCTCGTGGCGCCGATGATGCGCTACGAGATTGATGAGATCCTGGTCGTAGATTGCCTTCTTCCTGTCGGCCAGCTCCGTGAAGGCGCGATAGGCAATCTCCAGATCCGCTGCAGAGAGGCGATAGCCGAGCTCGTGCAGGCGCGAGCGCAATGCCGTGCGCCCCGAATGCTTGCCCAGGACCATCCGATTGGCGGGGACGCCGACGGATAGTGGCGTCATAATCTCGTAGGTGAGCGGATTCGACAGCACGCCGTGCTGATGGATGCCCGCCTCATGCGCAAAGGCATTCGCTCCGACGACGGCCTTGTTCGGAGCTGTGCCAAAGCTGATCGTCTGCGCCAGCTGCTGACTCACCGGATAGAGTTTTTCGAGCTTCAGGCCGGTCTCATAGGGGAACCGGTCGGCACGCACGCGGAGGGCGGCGGCAATCTCCTCCAGCGCTGCGTTGCCTGCGCGCTCGCCGATGCCGTTGATGGTGCACTCCACCTGTCGCGCACCCGCCTGGATCGCGGCCAGGGTGTTCGCGACGGCGAGGCCCAGATCGTCGTGGCAGTGGGTGGAAAGAATCACACGATCCGCGCCCGGCACCTTTTCGAGGATATTGCGGAACATTCCCGCATAGTCCTCCGGAGTCGCATAGCCCACCGTGTCCGGCAGATTGATGGTGGTTGCACCAGCGCTGATCGCTGCCCCGACAAACTGGCACAGAAACTCCGGATCGGTGCGCGTTGAATCCTCAGGAGAGAACTCGACGTCGTCGACATAGGTCTTCGCCAGCGCCACCATCTTCGCAGCCTGGTCCAGGGCCTCGGTGCGGGTGATCTTCAGCTTGTATTCGAGGTGGATGTCGGAGCTGGCCAGAAATACATGGATCCGGGGCCGCTCCGCTTTTTCGACCGCCTGGGCTGCGCGCTCGATATCTTCCTGGCGGGCGCGAGCGAGGGAGGCGATTCTGGGAGCGCGCACTTCCTGCGCGATAGCCGTGATCGCCGCGAAATCGCCTTCGGAGGCAATGGCGAATCCCGCTTCGAGGATATCGACGCCGAGATCTGCCAGCGAGTGGGCCAGTGCCAGCTTTTCGTGGTGCGTCATGCTGCAGCCCGGCGATTGCTCGCCATCGCGCAGTGTTGTGTCGAAGAAGTAGATGCGATCCTGGGGCATATGTGCCTCACTCCATCGGGGACCGTGCTTTGGGGCCACGCACAGCCGCAACGTCCATCCTGCTCCGTACGTAATTAGTTTGGCAAAGGGGGTCTCATAAAGCAAATTTGTAATTCTTTGTTTTTCCATAAATCTGATTAATAATGGTCGGGAAGCCGCACGGTTCGCTCATCCCATGGACCTTTACCAGCTTGAGACCTTTCTCGCGGTCATTGAAGAGAAGGGATTTTCACGCGCCGCGACACGCATGCGCCGCACGCAGCCTGCAATCAGCCACGCTATTCGCAAGCTGGAGGACGAGGTCGGCGAGCCACTCTTCGAGCGTGCTTCGCGCGATGGGACGCTGACCGCCTCCGGCCAGCTGCTGCGCGGTTATGCCGAGCGGCTCCTGCGCCTGCGCGGAGAGACGATTACGGCGCTGGAGGAGCTGCGCTCTCTCGAGCGGGGCCGGCTGCTGATCGCCGCCAACGAATACACCTGCCTGTGGCTCCTGCCGGTGCTGGATGTGTTTCGAGCCCGTTATCCTCACATTGGCGTGACGGTGCAGCGGTCGCTTGCCAGCCAGATTCCCGATCAGCTGCTGGAGCGGGCCGCGGAATTCGGAATCCTCTCTTTCCGCCCCGATGACCCCCGTTTGCATGCGATTGCCGTCTATACCGACTCCGTAACGTTCGTCGTCGACCCCGGGCATCCCCTGGCTAAGCGAAAGCAGGTTTCGATCCGAGATCTGGGCAGGGAGAACTTCATTGCTCACACGGTCGCCTCACCGCTCCGCCAGCGCGTGATCGAGACCTTCGCCCGCAATCAGACGCCGCTCCATATGGCCGTGGAGCTGCCGAGCCTCGAAGCCATCAAGCGCTT
>JBKICP010000057.1:0-5505 GCA_046567085.1 Acidobacteriota bacterium | reverse complement strand
GTTCAGCGGATTCCGGCTCTGAACCAGAACCACCCGCAGCCGGTCGCGCTCCTCTGCCGTCAACACCGATCCAAAACCCTCCCCCATCCCTTCATCCCGGTCTACCATAGGCAGGGCGCGGCATCCCTCTGCCGCCCATCGAAAGCCTATGCCTATTCGCACGATTATCGAGCCCTTCCGCATCAAGAGCGTCGAGCCGATCCGCTGGACCACCCGCTCCCAGCGCGAGCAACTGCTGCGCGCCGCGCACTACAACATGTTCCTGCTGCCCGCCGACGACGTCCTCATCGACCTGCTCACCGACTCGGGCACCGGCGCCATGTCCACCCACCAGTGGGCCGCCATCATGGAGGGCGACGAGAGCTACGCGGGCAGCCGTTCCTTCGACCGCTTCCGCGATTCCATTCAGGACATCTTCGGCTACAAGCACGTGATCCCCACGCACCAGGGCCGCGCCGCCGAGCGCATTCTGTTCGGAGTGGCGAGCCGCAAAGGCATGGTGATCCCCAACAACACCCACTTCGATACGACGCGCGCCAACGTGGAGTTTACGGGCGCCGAAGCCGTCGATCTGCTGACGGCGGAGGGGCGGCAGCCGTCCGTTGCCGCGCCGTTTAAGGGCAACATGGATGTCGCCGCTCTCGAAGCCCTGATTGCGAGGGTCGGCCGCGAGCGGATTCCCTGTGTGATGCTCACGGTGACCAATAATTCCGGCGGAGGCCAGCCTGTCTCCATGGAGAACGTCCGCGCGGTCAGCGCGGTCAGCCGCCGCCACGGCATCCCGCTCTATTTCGACGCCTGCCGTTTCGCGGAGAATGCATGGTTCATCAAGCTGCGCGAACCGGGCTACGCCGACAGGACGCCGAAGCAGATCGCGCAGGAGATGTTCAGCTACGGCGACGGATGCACCATGTCCGCCAAGAAAGACGGCATGGCGAACATTGGCGGCTTTCTCTGCACCAACGACGACAAGCTGGCCCAGCAGGAGAAGGACCTGCTGATCCTGACGGAAGGGTATCCGACGTATGGCGGCCTCGCGGGGCGCGACCTCGAAGCCATCGCTGTCGGTCTGCAGGAGGCGCTCTCGGAGGACTACCTGCGCTACCGCATCGCGTCGACGGCGTATCTGGGCAACCACATCGCAGCGGCCGGCGTGCCGATTGTGCAGCCGCCCGGGGGGCACGCCATCTATCTGGACGCGCGCGCTTTTCTGCCGCACATCCCGCAGGCTCAGTTCCCGGGCGTGGCGCTGGCCGCAGAGCTTTATCTGGAGGGCGGCGTACGCTCGGTGGAGATCGGCACGCTGATGTTCGCCGGCGCCGCACAGATGGATCTGGTGCGGCTGGCGATTCCGCGGCGCGTCTACACGCAGAGCCACATTGATTACCTGGTGGAAGTGATCCTGGAAGTCTGGAGCAAACGTGACAACATCCGCGGAATGCAGCTCACGTATGAGGCGCCTTTCCTAAGGCACTTCACGGCCCATCTGGAGCCGGCGTGAGTGTGCTATAGTCCCTATAGGTAACACCCGGTATCACCATGCCACGTACTGCCACCACAAGTCTCAAGCTCGATACCGAGACCAAAGCCCGCGTCCAGCGTCTGGCCGATGTTCGTCGCCGAACTCCCCACTGGATTCTTCGCGAAGCGATCGAGCAATATGTCGAACGGGAAGAAGCCCGGGAACAACTCCGACAGGACGCCCTCGCTGCCTGGGAGCACTATCAGCAAACCGGGCTCCACGTCACCGCAGCCGAAGCGGATGCCTGGATGTCGAAGCTCGCATCTGGTAAACGCGCGGCACCACCCAAATGCCACACTTAGCCTGGTCCCTGCCGGCTCTTGCGGATCTTGCTCGTCTACATGACTTCCTGTCGTCCAAAAGTCCTGATGCGGCAGCTCGAGCGATCGCTGCTATTCAAATGGGCGTGAAGTCTCTCCGCGCCCATCCTGGGATCGGTCGTCCTGTGGAGGATATGCTTCCCGAATTCCGGGAATGGATCATCGAATTCGGCCATGGCGCCTACATCGCGCTCTACCATTATGACGGCCGCCGGGTCGTAATTCTGGCCGTCCGTCACGGACGCGAAGCAGGCTATTGAGGCTTCGCCTTCACGTCCGAATCTCCACCGGCGTCCCTACCGCAACATCATCCCAAATCTCATCGATCTCTGGATTCGTCACCGCGATGCATCCCGTCGTCCAATCGATGGTTCTATGAGCGGCACCCATCCAGGCGTATTGTTTCGGCAGCCCGTGAATCTCGATGTCCCCACCCGGATTGACGCCCAGCCTCCGGGCCCGCGCTCGATCCTCCGCATTCGGATACGACAGATGCAGCGCTCGATGAAAGAGGCTGTGCGGATTCTTTGCGTCTACAAAGTACAGCCCTTCCGGCGTCTTTTTGTCGCCCCGCTGCACCTTTTGTCCCTTCGGATCGCCCAGCGCCACTTTGTAGGTCCGAATGATTTCCCCATGATTCAGGAGTTCCAGGATGTGCGCCGATTTCAGTACGAGGACGCGATCGGCCCTTCGTTGGGCTCGGCCAGCAAGCGGCGACTGCAGGGCGCAGAAGATTGCCAAGGGACAAAAGAACCAGCAACCGCGCATGACTCTTCATCCTACCTTGCGCCCGCGTCTACATCCTTTCAAGAGACAAAATTCGCCCCCACAGAAAATGAAAATCCGCCGGCGAAATCTGCCTCCTCCCCGATTTCTGCATCTTCCTGAGGATGACCGGAACAAGAAACAGCGCTCGCGCGAGCGGCATCACGCGCGGGTTGGCGGTGGTGGGGGCCGGAGCCCTGGCGCTGGGTGCGGCGACCGTGCTGATCGACCTGTTTGGTTCCGCGCTTCCGTATTCCTTCGCGAACAGGCTGAACTGCGCGCTCGACTCCGATGAGTTCCTGGAGTTTTTGAGCGTCGTCACCAATGGTGCGGTGCGGAGGGCGCGCGTGACGCGCCTGACCAATGGGGAGCAGTTCTATCCGGCACAACTCGCGGCGATCCGCAGCGCTCGCCGGGCCGTGATCCTCGAGCAATATGAGTTTGCTGAAGGACGAGTCTCGGGCGAGTTTCTGGATGCGCTGGTGGAACGGGCGCGCGCCGGGGTCGCAGTGCGGATCATGGTCGACGCCGCGGGCAGCTTCCGAACCCACGATGCGTACTTCGATCGGTTGCGCGCCGCGGGTGGCCAGATGCACTGGTATAACCCACTGCGTCCGCAGAAGTGGCAGACGATCAACAACCGCACGCACCGGAAATTGCTCGTCGTGGATGGCGAAGTTGGATTTATTGGCGGTGCGGGCATTGCGGATTACTGGCTTTATTCTTCGCCGAAGGTTCCCGCGTGGCGCGACACCATGTTTCGCATGGAGGGCGAAGGCGTTGCTGGATTGATCTCGACCTTTTCAGAAAACTGGCTGGAGTCGTCCGGGGAAATTCTTTCCGGAGACATGCAGTTCGGATTTGAGGCGAAGGCCGAGGGGCCGCGCGGATTCGTGGTGCTCAGCACGCCGCACGGAGGCGGGACGCAGGCGCGGATTCTCTTTCAGGCGCTGATTCGCAGCGCACGGAAGAGCCTGCGCATCACGACGCCGTATTTCCTGCCCGATCACAGCGCGCGGGCTGCCCTGGCGGAGGCGGCGCGGCGCGGTATTGACGTGCAGATTTTGACGGCCGGTCCGCATATCGATCATCCCGTGGTCCGAAAACTGAGCCGCGAGAGCAGCCGCCGCCTGCTGCGGGCCGGCGCGGAGATCTACGAGTACCAGCCGTCGATGATTCACGCCAAGCTGATGACCGTGGATGGCGAGTGGAGCGTGGTGGGTTCGACGAATTTCGATCACCGCTCGTTTGGGCTCAACGATGAGGTCAATCTGGCCGTGTTCGATCGTGAGATGGCCGCAGGAATCGAGCAGGACTTCGAGGAGGATCTGCGTCAGAGCCGGAGGCTCACGCCGGCGATGCTGGAGGAACGAGGATTTTTCCTGCTCGATCACGCACTGAAGTGGGAGAGCTGAGCCAAAATTCCGGTGCGCAGGCGGCGCCGCTGCCCGGCTCCTCGATACAAAAAGGGCAGGCCTCACGGCCTGCCCTTTTTCTTCCCAACCCAAAACTACTTCGCCGCGACCGGTTCCTTCGCCAGCGACTTCGCGCCTTCCTTGAGCGCTGCCGCCTTGTCGGTGGTCTCCCAGGTGAAGTCAGGCTCGTTCACGCGTCCGAAGTGCCCGTAGGCCGCGGTCTTCCGGTAGATCGGGCGGCGCAGGTTCAGGCTCTCCATGATGCCCTTCGGGGTCAGCTCGAAGTTCTTCCGCACCAGCTGCACCAGCGCGGCCTCATCCAGCTTGCTCGTGCCGAAGGTCTCCACCAGCACGCTCACCGGCTCGGCGACGCCGATGGCATACGCCAGCTGCACCTCGCAGCGCTCCGCCAGGCCCGCGGCGACGATGTTCTTCGCGATGTAGCGCGCCATGTACGCCGCCGAGCGGTCCACCTTCGTCGGATCCTTGCCGCTGAAGGCGCCGCCGCCGTGACGGCCCATGCCGCCGTAGGTGTCGACGATGATCTTGCGTCCGGTCAGGCCGGTGTCGCCCATCGGCCCGCCGATCACGAAGCGCCCGGTCGGGTTGATGTGGTACTTGGTGTTCTCGTCCAGCAGCTCGGCTGGGAGAACCGCCTGAATCACGTGCTTGAGGATGTCGGCGCGGAGCTCTTCGTTCGAAACGGTCTCGGCGTGCTGCGTCGAGATGACCACCGCGTCGATGCGCACCGGCTTGTGATTGGCGTCGTACTCCACCGTGACCTGGCTCTTGCCGTCGGGGCGCAGGTAGGGCAGCTTGCCGTTCTTGCGCACGTCGGAAAGCCGCCGCGTCAGCTTGTGCGCCAGCGAGATTGGCGTCGGCATCAGTTCCGGCGTCTCGTTGGTCGCATAGCCGAACATCATGCCCTGGTCGCCGGCGCCGCCGGTGTCCACGCCCATCGCGATGTCGCCCGACTGCTTGTTGATCGTCGAGATCACCGCGCAGGTGTTGGAGTCGAATCCGTAGACGGCGTTGTCATAGCCGATCGCGGTCACCACGCCGCGCACCAGCGCCTGGAAGTCCACGTACGCGCGCGTCGTGATTTCGCCGGCGATCACCACCAGCCCGGTCGCGGTCAGCGTCTCGCAGGCCACACGGCTGTAGGGATCCTGCTCGAGGCAGGCATCAAGAATGGCGTCGGAGACCTGGTCGGCGATTTTGTCGGGATGGCCTTCGGTCACCGATTCCGACGTAAAGAGAAAGCGTTCAGCTGCGGGCAAGGATTTCCTCCAGAGGAATGCGGAGTTCCAGCGTATCGAGCGGCGGAATCCGATGGGATAGCCCTTTTATGGTACCAGGGCGGGGAGCCCCGCGGCAAAGCCTTGCAGCGGGATGCGCAAATCCACCCCCCAACAGGCAATGGACGCAGGGAACAGCACCCCACGGGCTCCCCGGCCTATTGCGGTTTCTGCGGCGGGGTGGC
>JBKICP010000056.1:2727-3283 GCA_046567085.1 Acidobacteriota bacterium | reverse complement strand
AGACGTCACGATCACGCCCAGGAAAAACCACGATCCCAGCTTTTCGTTCAGAATGCAGGTGTTCTTCCCCACCCAGCCAATCCCGGCATACCGCGCATACACCCGCTCGACCACCGGCCCCGTATCCACGAAGCACCGTGCCTCAAACGCCCCCAACTCCTCCACGATCCGCTCCCGCAGCTTCTCCAGCCGCCGCAGCAGCACCTTGTGATAATCCGAGGGCCGCTCCACACCCTCGTGCACCCGGCTCGACCACGCATACCGCGCGATCCATCCCGCCCCCTCCGGCGCGCCATCGATCGACCGCGGCCCTCCCGGGTTGTAATTCGCCGCGCACACAATCACCGACCGCGCCCACGGCAGCGCCACCCGCACCGACGACCGCACCAGCCGCCCCGCCTCATCGCGGCGCTTCAGGTACTCCATCTCGCCGGCTCGCCCCGCCTCCACCCACGCCGCAAACCGCTCCCGTTCCTCGCTGTCCTCCACCGATCCCGGCTCCGGCACAGTCGCCACCCCCGCCGCGGTAAACCCCGCCTCCCGCGCCAGTTCATCG
>JBKICP010000056.1:0-2717 GCA_046567085.1 Acidobacteriota bacterium | reverse complement strand
GCCGAATGCATCCCTGCTCTCCCTGCTCCCAACTCCCTACTCCCTGTCTCTTCTCTCCTGTATACTGCACCCAACGAGGGGCCCTGGCACGCTCCTCCGAATCGAGGTGTGCTTTCAGTCAGAGTGTTTCGCTGACGAAAACCCCTGTGAACCCGGTTCACCGGGGAACCCGCGAGCCTGAAGTTCCGCCATCCGATACCTCCGCATGGCGCGCCGTGGTTCGCGTGCTCCGAAGTACCCCGGCCGCCGCCCTCCACAGCCTCACCACCGTCATCTTCCCCTCCGACTGCCGCGTCTGCGGCCTCCCGCTTGTCGGATTCACCCGCCTGCCCGTCTGCCCTTCCTGCTGGAACGATCTCCCCCCGCAATCCGGCCCCCTCTGCGCCTGCTGCGGCGAAGCCCTCGACTGGGATCCCGCCGCCACCGGCGAAACCCGCTGCCGCCCCTGCCGCGCTGTGCCCCCGGACTTCACCCAGGCCGTCGCCCATGGCGTCTACAGCGGCAAGCTCCGCACCCTGCTCCACCTCCTCAAATACGATGGCATGGAGCCAATCGCGAAGAGCCTCGGCGTCCTCCTCGCCGACCAGGTCCTCAGCCTCCCCAATCTCCCCGGCGATCTGCTCGCCGTGCCCGTTCCCCTCTATCGCAAAAAGCGCAGCAGCCGCGGATTCAACCAGTCCGACCTCCTCACCCGCGCCCTCATCGCAGCCCTTCGCGAGCGCCGGCCCGCGATGCACGTCCAACTCGCCTCTCCGCTGCTGGTGAGGCAGCGCGCCACCGAAAGCCAGGCGGGGCTCACCCCGCATCAGCGCCGGGAGAATGTCCGCGGCGCCTTTTTTGTCCCCAAACCCGAGAGCGTCCGCGGCCGCCACGTTCTCCTCATCGACGACATCTACACCACCGGCGCCACCGCCCGCGCCTGCTCCGCCGCCCTGCGCCGCGCCGGAGCCGCAAGCATCTGGGTCGCCACCGTCGCCCGCGCTCAACGGGAACACACCCTGGCGCCGCACCCCGAAGAATGGCACCCGCAGCTTTCGCAGAACGAGCAGCCCCCAACCGAGCTGCCCATGGATCAGGATTTTGTCTTCTGGGAGGAATCAGGCCGCTCAGCTCCAGCTGACGGCACGGCAAGATAACCACCCGGTCCGGCAAACCGGGTCATCGACACGGAGGAATGTATGTCGCTGGGAAAAGCTGGTGTTCACGCTCGCAGGCAGGTCACGAAAAGCCCTGTACACGGCAAGCTCGAAAGCCACAGCCAGGACGGCCTGCGCGTCGTCACAACCACCCAGGCTCTGCAGACTCCCGTTCTCGTGCTCAATGCCTCCTATGAGCCCATCAACATCTGCGGAGCCCGTCGCGCCCTCGTCCTCGTGCTCAAAGGCGTCGCCCGCACCGAAGAGGAGCAGTCCACCGAGCTGCACTCCGCGCGCGTGCGCATGGCCATGCCTTCCGTCATCCGCCTGCTCGAATACCGCCGCATCCCGCACCAGACCCGCGCTCTCTCCCGCAAAAACATCCTCCTCCGCGATCGCAATACCTGCCAGTACTGCGGCGTCATCCTCCCCTCCGCCGAGCTCACCCTCGACCACGTCATCCCGCGCTCGCGCGGCGGCCTCTCCACCTGGGAAAACCTCGTCGCCGCCTGCCACTCCTGCAATCGCCGCAAGGGCAATCATCTGCTCAATGAGCTGGAGCACATGAAGCTCCAGCGCGAGCCGCGCCCCTTCACCCTCCACACCAGCCGCCACATCATGCGCATGATCGGCCACTCCGACCTGAAGTGGAGAAAGTACCTGTACTATTGAGTCCGGCGCGCGAAGCCTGGCGCGGATCTCGGCTGGCGGGAAGAGCAAGTGAAACTGAACGTCATCACCCTTGCGGTCGTCGCAACAGGCTGGATCGTCTTCATGGTGTTTGCGCTGCGATTCCCCTGGACGCCGCTGCGCATCGCCGGCTTCGCGATCTTTGCCCCCTGCTTTGTCCTCTTTGTAATGGCGCGTATTCAGCTGGGCAGATCTTTCAGCATCAAAGCAAAAGCCACCAGCCTCGTCACGACCGGAGTCTATGCGCGCATCCGCAATCCCATCTACGTCTTCGGCGCCGGAATGCTCGCCGGAGCGATTGTGTACTCGGGAAGGCTATGGCTCCTGCTCGGCCTTCTGCTCCTCATCCCGATGCAGATCCGCCGCAGCCGTAAAGAGGAGCAGGTCCTGACGGAGCAGTTCGGCGAAGCCTACCTTGAATACAAGCGCCGAACCTGGTTCTGAAGCCGCGCTCCTCCTCCGGCACCGACGGCAGATGTCAGTTGGCGAGCCCCTGATAGTACGCCAGCTCATCGAGCCCCGTGGGGACATAGACGACATGATTCGCGGGGTTCACTCCGATCTCATACGATCCGGAGATGAGCCTGCTGATTTTCGCAACCGAATTCGTTTGCACGTCGACCGCAACGATGTTTGAACCCCCGTTGACCGCGACATACAGGAGGTGAGCCGCAGGATCAAGTGCAAGCGAAGTCGGGCCGGACGGAACCGAAAGGACGGCCTTGCTCACCCCGGTGGAGGCGTCGAGCGCCCTCAACGTCGAGTCGAAATAATCGGCCACGTACAGCGTATTGCTGGAGGGGTCCAGCAACAGCGCATCCGGTGAGTCTCCGACGCTCCAGACCGTCTGCACCTGATTGGCCTTTTCCGATACCACCGCCACCGTCTTGT
>JBKICP010000055.1:0-4878 GCA_046567085.1 Acidobacteriota bacterium | reverse complement strand
GCCGGGGACACGTCGGCCCCGCCGCCTCCGGCCACTTCGTCAAAATGATCCACAACGGCATCGAGTACGGCATGATGCAGGCCTTCGCCGAAGGCTTCGCCATCATGGAGAAGAAAGAAGAGCTGGATCTCGACCTCGCTCAGATCTCCCAGATCTGGCGCTACGGCAGCGTCGTCCGCTCCTGGCTCCTCGACCTCACCGCCGATGCCCTCGCCGAAAATCCCGAGCTCAAAGGCCTCGAGCCTTACGTTGAGGACTCCGGCGAAGGCCGCTGGACCGTCTTCGAAGCCATCAATCTCAACGTTGCCGCGCCCGTCATCACCGAATCCCTGCTGCGCAGAATTCGTAGCCGTGAAGAATACAATTTCACCGATCGAATGCTCGCCATCATGCGAAATCAGTTTGGCGGCCATGCCGTGAAATCCGAAAAAGAAGCCGCAGCCTGAGCACTCCCGCCACTCAATCGCCGAAAGGGGCAATATCGATGGCAACCACCGAAATCAGAGTCTCTCCGGAGGATGTGAAACAGGCCGCCTCCCAGGTGCAGGAGCGCATCCCTGAGCCTACCGCCGTCGTCATCTTCGGCGCCTCCGGCGATCTCACCAAGCGCAAGCTCCTCCCCGCTCTCTTCCACCTCGAACAGGCCGGCCTCCTCCCCGAGCACTTCCGCATCGTCGGCGTCGCCCGCCGCAACCTCGGCGACTCTTTCGCCGAAGACATGCGCCAGGGCATCCTCGAATTCGGCGGCGTCCACGACGGCGCCGACAAGCTCGAAGCCTTCGTCAAAAAGATCAGCTACCACGCGATGAATTTTGACGACGACCAGGGCTACACATCCCTGAAAAGCCTGCTCAGCCAGTTCGACCGCGACTTCGGCACCCGCGGCAATCGCCTCTTCTACCTCGCCACCGCGCCCGAATACTTCTCCGACATCGTGCACCGCCTCGGCGCGCACGGCATGGCGAAGCCCGAAGTCGGCAACGTCCGCGTCATCATCGAAAAGCCCTTCGGCCACGACCTCGAAAGCGCCAAAGAACTCAACGACGACGTCAACACCGTCTTTACCGAGAACCAGATCTTCCGCATCGATCACTACCTCGGCAAAGAAACCGTGCAGAACGTCCTCGTCTTCCGCTTCGCCAACGGCATCTTCGAGCCCATCTGGAATCGCAACTTCGTCGACCACGTGCAGATCACCGCCGCTGAAAACATCGGCATCGAAGGCCGCGGCCCCTTCTACGAGAAGGCCGGCGCGCTGCGCGACGTCGTCCAGAACCACATGATGGAGCTGCTCTCCTTCGTCACGATGGAGCCCCCCGCCAGCTTCGCCGCCGAAGCTGTGCGCGGCGAAAAAATCAAGCTCTGGAGCTCCATCAAGCCCCTCAACATCTTCGACTGCGTGCGCGGCCAGTACGGCCCCGGCATCGTCGGCGATCAGATGGTCAAAGGCTACCGCGAAGAAGACCGCGTCGACCCGAAGTCGCAGACCGAAACCTACGCCGCCATCCGCCTCGAGATCGATAACTGGCGCTGGGCCGGCGTTCCGTTCTACCTCCGCGCCGGCAAGCGCCTCGCCCGGCGCGTCACCGAGATCACCGTGCAGTTCAAGCAACCGCCAATGTTACTTTTTGGCACGCACATGCACGGCCCCTGCACCGACATCCAGCCCAACCGCATCACCATGCGCATCCAGCCCGACGAAGGCATCTCCCTGCGCTTCGGCGCCAAGGTCCCCGGCCCCCAGATGGCCGTCTGCCCCGTCATCATGGACTTCAGCTACGCCCACGCCTTCGGCTCCTCTTCCGCCAACGGATACGAGCGGCTGCTCCTCGATGCCATGCTCGGCGACGCTACGCTCTTCGCGCATCGCGACGGCGTGGAAACCACGTGGGGCCTCTACACGCCCGTCATCGATGCGTGGGCGAAGAAGATCCCGCAAACCTTCCCGAACTACGCAGCCGGCACCTGGGGCCCGGAATGCGGCGACGAACTCATCGGGCGCGACGGCCACAGATGGCACAGCGTCGAGGGTCCGCTCACCTCCTGAGCGCCTCGCCTTTCGCGATGGCCTCCGCGGCGATAGAATGCCGTTTTGCGTTGAGCATTGAGCCCCTGCGAAGTTCTCGTTCGCCCGTCAGGAACCATGGCTAAAACGATTCACGTCGACTATCGCGTCTATCCCCAACAGGACCCGCTCTCCCGCGCCACCGCCGCGCACTTCGTCCGGAGCATCCAGGCCGCGGTCGCCGCGCGGGGCGTCGCCCGCATCGCCATCTCCGGTGGCACAACGCCCAAAGTGGTCTTCGCGCTGCTCGCCGATCCCAACGAACCTTACCGCGCTGCCATTCCCTGGGATCGCCTCTGGCTCTTCTGGGTCGACGAGCGCTGCGTCCCCCCCGAGCACCCCGACAGCAACTACGGCGCCGCCCGCGAATTGCTCCTCAGCAAAGTTCCGCTCCCCGCCGATCACGTCATCCGCATCGAAGGCGAGCTCGATCCCGAGGAAGGCGCCGCGCGCTACGAATCCGCCATCCGCGGACACTATCGCCTCGAAGGCGCGCAGGGCCCGGTCTTCGATCTCATCCAGCTCGGCATGGGCAACGACGGCCACTGCGCCTCGCTCTTTCCCCACACCGGCGCGCTGCATGAAATGATCCGCATCGCCGTTGCCAATCACGTCCCGCAGCAAACGCAGACGTGGCGCGTCACCCTCACCTGGCCGGTCATCAACGCCGCCCGCGAAGTCTTCTTCCTCATCGACGGCGCGGCCAAGGCCGACCCGCTCGGACGCGTCCTCCAGGGGCCTTACGACCCCGAGACCCTCCCATCCCAACTCATCCAGCCGCAAAACGGGCGGCTGCTGTTCCTGCTTGACGCCGCGGCGGCTGCGCATCTGCCCGCCCCCGGCGCCGACGGCACAGGAACGCTGGAGATCGCACGATGATTCTCGCCGGCGATGTAGGCGGCACCAAAGTCCACCTCGCACTCTACGCTTTCGAACACGGTCAGCTGGTGCACGTGCGCGACGAGCGCTTTCCCGCTCACGAGTTCAGCGGCCTCGAAGAAATCGTGCGCCGCTTCCTTGCCGAAAGCTCCAGCCCCGAAATTACCGCTGCCTGCTTCGGCGTTCCCGGTCCTGTGCGCGGCGGCCGCCTCCGCCTCACCAATCTCCCCTGGGTCCTCGACGCGCGCGAGCTCTCCGCCGGCCTCAACATCAACCACCTCTTCCTCATCAACGATCTCGAAGCCAACGGCTACGGCATCCCCGAGCTCACTCCCGAACAAATCTTCACGCTCAATCAGGGGGATCCCGCCGCGGTGGGCAACCGCGGCCTCGTCTCCGCCGGCACCGGTCTCGGCGAAGGCGTCCTCGTGTGGAACGGCAAGACCCATGTGCCCATGGCCTCTGAAGGCGGCCACTGCGACTTCGCCGCCCGCAATCCTCTCGAAATCGAACTGCTCGCCTGGCTCATGAAGAAGTTCAACGGCCGCGTCAGCTTTGAGCGCGTCGTCTCCGGCCCCGGCCTCACCAACATCTACACCTTCCTCCGCGACGAGAAACGTATGGAAGAGCCCGCCTGGCTGCGGGAGCGCATGGCCGCCGAAGATCCCAACGCCGTCATCGGCGAAGTCGGCGAGGCCGGGAAGAGCGAACTATGCGCGAAGGCCCTCGACATGTTCGCAGCTTCTTACGGAGCCGAGGCCGGCAACATGGTGCTCAAGGTGCTCGCCACCGGCGGCATGTACATCGGCGGCGGCATCGCCCCCAAAATGCTCCAGACCATGAAGAACGGCGTCTTCATGCAGGCCTTCACCGACAAGGGCCGCCTCAGCGAAGTGCTCATCCACACGCCCGTGCACATCATCCTCGAAAGCCGCGCTGCGCTCATGGGCGCCGCTGCTTACGCCGAAGCCCGCGCCGCCGAGATCAGCGGCAAGTCCGTGCGCGCCGCCTCGCGATAAGCCGAACCGGAGACAACGATCGAGTCCGCCGCGCTCCACATTCTGCCCATCGTCTTTCTCGCCACGCTCATCCGCTCGGCCTTCGGATTCGGCGAGGCCCTCATCGCCGTGCCGCTGCTGGCGCTCTTTCTCCCCCTGCAGGTCGCCGCGCCTCTCGCCGTGCTGCTCTCCATCACCATCGCCGGCGTCGTCGTTGTGCAGGACTGGCGCGAGATCCACTTCCGCAGTGCCGGATGGCTTCTGCTCGCCACACTGCCCGGCCTGCCCTGCGGATTGCTCCTCCTCACCGGCCACCACCAATCCATCGTGAAAGCCGCGCTCGGGGTCATCCTCCTCGCCTTCGCCGCCTTCTCGCTCTTCGGTCGAACTTCGATACAACTTGACCGCGACCGCCCCGCCTGGCTCGCCGCCTGCGGCTTCTCCGCCGGCGTGCTCGGCGGCGCCTACGGCATGAACGGCCCGCCGCTGGTCATCTACGGCACGCTGCGCCGCTGGAGCGCCCGCCACTTTCGCGCCACCCTGCAGGCCTACTTCCTGCCTGCCAGCCTGCTCGCCATGACCGGCTACTGGCTCGCCGGACTCTGGGTGCCCGCCGTCACCCGCGATTATCTGCTCTCGCTGCCCGTCATGGTGCCCGCGCTCTTCCTCGGCCGCGCCATCAATCGCCGCCTGCACGGCAATCTCTTTTTGCGCGTGATCTACGCCGGCCTCGCCTGCATCGGCGTTCTCCTCATCGTCGAATCCGCGCGGACCGGCATGACTCGCTGACAACGCCCCCATCGCCGCGTGATAATTTGAGAACTGCCGCGCCGGTCCCCGGACCTCCGCATCTTTTCCCAGGCAAGGACTTCGCATCATGTTCCTGAAACGCTTGTCAGTCGCCTCTCTCGCGGCGTGCGCTCTGCTTCTTCTTCC
>JBKICP010000054.1:1782-2976 GCA_046567085.1 Acidobacteriota bacterium | reverse complement strand
GACCAACCCGATCGAATTGTTTGAGGCGGCGCGCAGCTCGCTGAATACGACCGTGGCCGCAGCCGGAGGCGCCGCGAATCCCAGCGAGGACGAGATTGTCGATCTGCTGGCGGGACCTCAGCAGAATACGCCTGAAGGCCAGCGCGTCCATGCCGAACTGGCGGGACGAATGCAAGCGGTCCTCAACGACCAGCGGCTGGCTTCGCTGGATACCATTTTTGGCCTCTACGACGGCCTCGATGCCATGGCGCATGGATCGGCTCTCGGCAGTTCCCTGGTTGGACTGGCCGAGAATCTGCACCAGTTTGAGATGCCGCGGCCCATCTTCACCGGCGGCGAGCGCATCGCCTGGTCGCCCATTATCTACACCAGCCGGCACGCCGAGCTGCAGGTGCAGACCGACCTCACGAAACTGTTGCGCAGCCCCCAGTCGCCGGGGCAGCTCGAGGCGGCTCGCGCGCTTCTTACGCCCTTCCTGCGGGACACGCTGGTGGGGCTGAACTACGCCTATTACGAGCCACCGGGCGCGCAAGTGCTGCACAACAACCCGCTGTTTGTCCGCTCCCACGATTTCTCCGTCACGTCGGTGGAGGGCGTTGAAGAGGTGTGGGGCGCGCCGGAGCTGATTGGCATTGGCGCGACCGCCGGGGGCGGGGCATACCTCATGGGTTCGCTCGCCGACCTGCCCTATGCGCTCGCCTCCACGGAAGAGGACTTCATCGCGCCGGAAAAGGTGCAGGCGCTCATCTGGCGCGAAACGGTTCCGGAACTGATGGTGGGCGCCGTGGTGCCGCGCTGGTGGGATATCGGCAAGAACGAAATGCACGCCGCCGCTCTTTACCAGCGCGCCGGCGAGGAGCTGCTCGCCGCCGCCCGCACCGATCCGCAGTTGCGCGAGGAAGTTATGCTCATCCTGCGGGATCGCTTCACCGTCGAGCGGGTGGAGAAGATCTATGAGGATTACGCGCATCCGGGCGCCAACCCCGCACTCGCCGACATGCTACCCGCCGATATGTTCTACCTGGCCGTCGAATTTCGCAAGCGGTTCCCGGGGCAGGCGGCGCAGTGGGGACCGGCCTCGAAGGAACTGGATATGCTGGCCGCGTCCGATCCAGCGGACACCGACGCCGGGCGCATCGGCCGCGACTTTGGGGTTCCGCACCCGATGATCACAGCGTCCGACGACTGCTCGCT
>JBKICP010000054.1:0-1772 GCA_046567085.1 Acidobacteriota bacterium | reverse complement strand
GGAGATCTTTCCGGTGGCCGGGGGGTACGCCAGCCGCCTCTTTGGGGAGTCCTGGGAGTCGAGCAATCTTTACTGGGCGCGCCTGGCCGATGAGGCGGGGTACCCGGCGGTCATGCTCAACGTTCTGGTTCCCGAGCTCACCCACCAGATGATCGCCAACATTTTCGCGACGTATGTGGATGACTGGCCGGCACTGCTGCGGGCGTTGAAGGAGACGGGCGAGGAGTTCCGGCAAGGCAGATTCTCTGCCCAGATCGCCAGTGTGGATGGCGGTTCGGGGCGGGCGAACGGGGGTGTCTCCGAATGACGAAAATCAAGTCTTTTCTGCTATTTCTTGGTATCGGCTCGATCTTTCTCCTGATGCTGGCCACTGCGCCGCAACCGCTGGCGCAGGATGATGCTTCGCACCTCCAGGTCAACGTCGATCTGGTCCAACTGAACGTGGCGGTCACCGACCGCAAAGGCAACTACATCGCCGGGCTCAAGCCTTCCGATTTCGCAATCGCCGAAGACAAGATTCCGGAGAAAATCTCGACCTTTGAAGAAGGCGGCGGTCGCCGCTATGTGAATCTGGACAAGGCGGGCGCTCCCGATGTGCAGGAGAGTTCGGCGCGGGCCGGGGATTCCGCCGCAGACGCCGGGTCCATCGAGGCGGTGCCGGGCACGAGCGTTTTCATTCTCTTCGACACCAGTAACTACATGTACCGCGGCTTCGTCTACGCGCAGGATGCCATCGCCGACTTCATTCGCTCGCTGGATCCGGCCACCAGGGTCGCGTTCTACTCGTACAGCCGCAATCTCTCCCGCGCCACGCCGCTTACCTCCGACCGCTTCCGCCTGGTCAATGGCGTGCGCAGCACGGTGGCGGGCGACGATGCCGCGCTATACAACAGCCTTCTGCTCACGGTGAAAGACGCCTCGCAGTACACCGGGCGGAAGGTGATCGTTGTCTTCTCGAATGGGCCGGACAACGCCAGTTCCGTTCCCCCCGAGGATGTCGCCGAGCTGGCCCAGTCGACCGGCACCATCATCTACATTGTCAGCACCCGCCAGGCGAACATCGAGCCGGTTTCCACGGCCGCTTTCACGCGGGTCAGCAAGGCCACCGGCGGCAAGGCGTACTTTGCCAGCAGTTGGCGGGACGAAAGGCAGGCCTTCGCGGCGATTCGTGAAGATATTGCCCACCTTTACACGATCAGCTATTACCCCGCGCCCAATCCGAATCGCGGCTGGCGCGTCATTACCGTCAAGCTGGTGGGCAAGGACCTGCAAAAGTACCACATCCGGACGCGCGACGGGTATCGTCTCCTGCAGCCGACGGCGATCACCAACGTGAGCTACGCGCCGCCCGCATCTCCGATTCCGGCCAGGTAAGCCTGCGCGCGCTGCGAGCCCAGTGGGCAGCGGTTTGCGGGGATCGCGCCGCTTCACGGCGGCGAACATCGCGGCCCGGGGGCACGCCAGGCCGGGTGTGTTCTGCACGGCGCCTCCATCACGGCGCCTCCATATAGATGAATAGGGCTGCCGGAGTCACGGGTCCCTGACTTCGCCCTCCCGGGGTGTATTCTCATCTCGACTTATGAACATTCCCGTTCCGAAACTTCTTTCTGTAGCGGCCCTGATGGCCGGCGCTGCCCTGATCGCGGGCCAGGCAACACCCAAGCCCAACCCCAAAGACACCGAAGTCTGGGAACCTGTGCCCCCCGTCGTCACTCCCGGGGCCACCGATTCCGATCCGCCTTCGGATGCAATCGTCCTCTTTGACGGGAAGA
>JBKICP010000053.1:0-2902 GCA_046567085.1 Acidobacteriota bacterium | reverse complement strand
CACGTCGACGCCGACTCCACCCCACCAGTTGGAGTTGTAATACTGGTCGGTACGGATCGGTGTAACGCCGGCTGTCCCCAGAGCACTGATGGAAGGCAGGAGCTGATCCCATTCGGAGCGGGCGTACTTCTTTGCCGACTGCGACTGATAGTGCAGAGCCTGCAGATCGGGCCGCTGCTGCAGCGCCTGCTGCACCAGAGCCTTGTAGTCCACCGGCGGGGCCGGCGGCGCGGACGAGCTGCTGATCAGATGAAACCACTGGTTATGATCGAGGCCGAGCACCGCGTCCAGAGTGGCCATCGTGGAGGCCGCGCGATTCTCCGCATCGATTTCCATCAGCTTTGCCTGGGAAAGGTCGACCTGCGCGATGCTGAGATCGAGCGTCGAGCGGAGTTTGTTGTTAGTGAGCTCGTTGACCTGTCTTTCCGTGATGCTGCGGTAGGCGACGGTCTCCCTGGCAACCTGCAGATCGGCCTGCGCAGTCAGTGCGTTGTAGAACGCCTGATCGGTGAACAGGACAATCTCCTCGGAGGTTGCCAGGGCATTGGCCTGCATTGCCTGCTGCTGCAACATGCGGGTGAGGACGAGGTTGTGAACGCGGCCGAAATTGGTGATCAGCTGCGAGACTTCCACGCCGCTGCCGGCATGATTGATCAGACGAGAAGCCGGCAGGCCGCCCGCCGAAATGCGGCTTCCATTTTCGGCGTCCACCGCGGCCAGCGAGGCATCGGCGTAAGGCAGATCGGCGGAGCGCGCCTCGCGCAGTACCTGATGCTGCGCGAGGGCCAGCAGGTGGCTGGCCAGGACGCGCGGGTTATTGCGGATCGCCATCTGCTCCGCCTGGCGGCGAGTCAGCGTGGGACCACCGTGCTGCCGGGTGTGGGCTCCCGGCAGTGTACCCATGTGCGTTTGGGAAGCACCCAGGATGGCGTGCACCGGCGGAGCGGAGGGTAAAGAAGCCGGATTGCCTGGCTGAGCCAGAACAGATACAGCTATCGTCAGAACCGATACGACAATTGCGCTTTGAACAACCTTCACGATTTCACCTCCGCCGAATTTCCGACATTGACGCCAGCTACAAGGTCTACAGCACTCATTGCGCTGCCACCTCGCGTGCTTCGCGTCTGCCGTAAACCAGCAGGTACGCCGCGGGAATCACGAAAATACTCAGGAGCACCGATACTGTGACGCCGCCAATGATGGCCAGCGCAAGAGGCGAATAGGCTCCGGCCCCCGGCTCCAGCTTCATGGCCATCGGGATAAGTCCCACCACGGTGGCCAGCGATGTCATCAGAATCGGCCGCAGCCGGAGACGGCACGAATAGGCAACCGCATCGCGTACCGAACGGCCCTCCTCCTGCAGCTTTTTCGCGAAGTCGACGATCAGAATGGTATTGGAAACCACCATTCCCACCATCATCAGCACTCCCATCAGCGACTGAATATTGACTGTGGTTCCGGTGATGTAGAGGATGAGGAGCACACCCGTCAGCCCGGTGGGAATTGCCAGCAGGATGAGGAACGGATCCAGGAACGACTTGAACTGAGCTACAAGAATCAGATACACGAGCAGGATGGCGAGCACCAGACCCGTGGCGAAACTGTGGAATGAGTTTTCCATGGTCTCAACCAGCCCGTGAATATTTACGCGATAGTTGCGGCTAGGCATCGGGGTTTGCCGAATGATCCGCTTGATGGCGGCCAGCGGGCGGGAAAGGTCCTGTCCGCTCGGCTTGACGTACACATCGATCTCGCGCTCGAGCTGGTAGTGATCGACCTCTGTCGGCGCCTTGATCCGCTGAATGCTGGCCACCTGATTCAGATAGGTCAGCTTCTTCAGCTGCGGATCGTGCAGCGGCATGCTCTCAATATCCGCAATCGACTTGACGGTCTTATCCGGATACTGGACCGAAACAAAATACTGGTTGCCCGAGTTGGAAACCCAGTAACCCGGGGCGATCATCTGGTTGGAGGTTAGGGCGGTGATGACGTTATCGATCACCTGCTTCGGCGTGAGACCGAGTTCGGCAACCCGCGTCCGGTGCACGTTGATGCGCAGCGCGGGATAGTCGATATCCTGCGGGATATACACGTCTTTGATCGAAGGAAGCCGCCGAATCTTGTCTGCAAGATTCTCGGCGATCTTCATATCCTCATTCAGATTCTGGCCGCTGATCTGCAGGTCGATCGGAGCCGGCACGCCCTGATCGAGCACGGACGAAACCAGCGAACCGGAATGGAAGTAGGTCCGCAGTTCGGGAAGCTGCTGCGAGATCTTCTGCTGCACCTCGTCCATGTATTTGAAGCTGCTCACGGTGTGATCGCCGTGCAGACCCACCTCGACGAAAGCCGTATGCATGGCCGCGTTGGGACTGAACAGCGATTCGAAGCCCGGCGAGAGACCGATGTTGGAGACGATCGTTTTCAGATCATGCGGGCTCACCGTCTGGCGGATAATGCCTTCGACCTTCTTGACGTAATCGTTGGTAACGGAGAGCCTGGAACCGGTGGGCGCCTTGAGGTTGATCATGAACTGACCGGCGTCCACGCGCGGGAAGAAGGAGAAGCCGAGGAAAGGAAAGAGCAGCAGGCTGAGTCCGAAGACTCCGATGAATCCCAGCACCGTCGCCCGCGGCCAGTTGAGAGCTTTTTGCACCCAGCGGTCGTAGCCGTCCAGCATCTTCTCAAACCGGGTATTGAACCCGTGGTGAAAACGCTGGCCCCAGGATTGCTTCGCGGCATCCCCGCTCGCTTCGCCGTGGCCTTCATGAACGGGTTTGAGCACTCGGGAGCAATAGAGCGGCACCACGGTGACCGCGACGAAGTAGGAGGCGACCAGCGAAAGGATCACGCCCATGGCCAGAGCGGTAAACAGATATTTGCTGACGCCGAACAGAAGCAT
>JBKICP010000052.1:0-19389 GCA_046567085.1 Acidobacteriota bacterium | reverse complement strand
GGAGCACCACCGTCGCGATGCCCCACGCCATACCGATCACTGTGATGAAGGTGCGGCGGCGGTTGTAGATCATCGCCTCCCACGCCTGTCTCCAGATGTCTCGAATCATGGCAAAAACCCCGCCTCTCCCCGGCCGACTCACAACCGGCAGCTACTCCCGTCTCAGCGCCTCCACCGGTTCCATGGCAGCCGCCTGCGCCGCCGGATAGAGCCCGGAAACGATCCCGCAGATGGCAAGCGAAACAAAGGCCAGCGCTGCAGACCAGGGTTGCAGATGCGGCGGGTCGAAGCCTTCCATGTTTTGCCCGATGGCGCCCTGCAGCAGACCCATGAACAAGGCCGAGCCCCCGATCCCGACCAGGCCGCTCACCCCTGTGAGGATCAGGCCTTCAAGAAAGAACTGCACGAGAATGCTCCGCTTCGTCGCCCCCAGCGCTTTGCGAAGGCCGATCTCGTTGGTCCGCTCCGTCACCGAAACCAGCATGATGTTGATAATCCCGACCGCTCCCAAAGCGAGCGTGACCAGCCCCACCCCTCCCAGGAAAATGTCCATTGCATCGAAGATCTTTCCCACCATCTGCTGCGATTCGACCGAATCCCACTCGTTGAAGGCATCCGTATCCTCAGCATCGAAGCCGTGGCGCCGCGCGATGATCTCGTGCACCTCGTGAACGGCGGCGGCATGCGCCGTGGGAACCGTGGGCTGATACTGGATCGTGCTGACCGTGTCCTGCGGGCTGTTCCCCCAGCTCAGCGCAAACATGTTCATCATCACGGAAAGGGGAATATAGACCTGCTGGCTCCGGTCGTCGTTGTCTCCGTGTCCCACCTGGCTGGCGACGCCGATGACCGTAAACCGGGTTCCGTTCAGGCTGACCCACTCGCCCAGTGCCGGATGTCCGGGGAACAGCAGCTTCGCGCTCTTCGCGCCCAGAACGATGACGCGATTTCTGCTGGCCAGGTCGTTGCGATTGATAAAGCGGCCCTCTGCGATGGGCAGATAACGGATGGTCTGGAACTGCGGTTCGACCCCCATCACCTGACCGCCAACCGTCTCCCAGACGCTCTGCTGCTTGATGTCGCTGCGATTCAGAATCGCCGTCGCATCCCGCACGTCGGGAGCCTGGGTGCGGACCGCGTTTGCGTCGGACAAGGTGAGGTAGTACGGCCGCATGTTCGAGTGCTGGCCGGGAACGGCCGGAATGTTGCCGTTCCACATCATGATCACGTCGTTGCCCAGTTCCGCGAACTGCCGCTCCTGTCCCGAGCGGAAGCCCTCGCCCACGGAGATCAGCAGCAGCATCGATCCTACGCCCCACGCGATGCCGAACATGGTCAGAAAGGACCGCAGCTTATTGGCGCGGATGGCCAGAAAGACCTGCCCGAAGGTATCGCCAAGGCTTTGCATGGGCTGTCTTCAGGTACGCGGAGAACGCCCCACAGGTTCCCGCTCGAGAGCTACAGGGTAGACGCGAATCCGGGCCGATGGGCAGCGCAGGGTCGCGCCTCCAAAGGATTTGTGACCGGTGGGACGGGCTCTCCCGTGGGCGCAACGCTGCGGTGAAACTGGACCGCTTTCTACTTCGGGGCGGCCAGGGCTGCTTCCACCTGCTCGGCGCTTGGCTCGGAGGCTTTCAGGTATTCGCTCACACGCTTGCGTTCTTCGGGTGCGAGCGTGGGCACAAGGGCGAGGATGCGGCGCAAAGTTGTCGCCACGTCATCCACCAGGTTCATCATCCGAATAGCTTCGCCGGAAAGGGGCATAGACCGTTTGTTGACCTCTCTGCCATTTTCCCCCGATCGGCCGACTTCGGTAAAGGTAGCCGAGGGGGCAATCCACACCCCTCGTGAGAAGATGCGGCCATGAGCCACCTCGAAGCCGCGCGCCATCTCCGCCAAATCGTCGCCGCCTGCGAAGCGAAGTTCCTCGCGATCCCCGACGAGGATGCCTCTCGTTCGCCCGCCCCGGAGAAATGGTCGCGCAAGCAGATCCTCGGCCACCTCATCGACTCCGCGGCCAACAACCATCAGCGTTTCATCCGGCTCCAGACCACCGCGGAACTCCATTTTCCCGGCTACCAGCAGAACGATTGGGTCCGCCTCGGCCACTACGCGACCCGCCCGTGGCAGGACGTGGTGACGCTGTGGGTGGCCTACAACCGGCATCTGGCCGATGTCATGGAACAAATCCTGCCCGAAACCCTGGCCCACGTGTGGGTCTGGGAAGAAGGCAGCTATACCCTGGAATTCATCGCGACGGACTATGTGACGCACCTGCGCCACCACATCGGGCAAATCGAGCAGGGCTGACCGAACGCGGGGTGCTTCGCGGTTGTCCGTATTGAAACCCGGCGTTATAGGACTAACCGTTCTCCGCCAACAGCCTTTCTGCTGACAGGTTCTCCGCCAGCAGCCTTTCCGCTGACAGGTTCTCTGCTAACAGCTTCTTCGCTAGCCCTGGTGCTACTTCGCGATCTTCATCTCGTCGATGAAGCCGCGCACCGGGCTGGGCCGCGTTTCCTCGTGGTACAGCTTGATGTAATCGAGGTAGTTCCGCGCGTACATCAGGATCTCCTCGCGGTCATCCGAGGTGAGGTCGCGGCGCACCTTGCCCGGAACGCCGGCCACCAGCGACCGCGGCGGCACGATCATGCCTTCGGGAATCACGGCGCCGGCCGCAATGATCGATCCTTCGCCGATGCGCGCATTGTTCAGGATCGTCGCGCCGATCCCGATGAGACAGACATCCTCGACCACGCAGCCATGCACCGTGGCATTGTGGCCCACAGTGACCCAGTCGCCGAGGATCACCGGATACTTGTAGCGCTGCCCGTGCAGCACCGAGCAGTCCTGCACATTGGAGTGAGCGCCGATACGAATCGAATGCACATCGCCGCGCAACACCGCATTCATCCACACGCTGGAGTGCTCGCCCAGCACAACATCGCCAATCACCTGCGCGGAGAGATCGACATAGCAGGTGTCGGGGATGGTCGGGGTAACGCCCTGGTAGGTGCGAATCATGGCTTTAGTCTGATCTTCGCATGATGAGGCCGCTCGCCGCGGTCCGCCCAGCGAAATTTGTGCCTCGTTTCCAGCACACCGAAAACCGTCAGGAGTACCTGGGCGCCGCGCCCGCGGCGCGACGGTAGAAGCGCCGGGTTTCAACCCGGCGAAAAGAACCCGCTTATGGAGAGGCTTTAGCCTCGGATCGTTTCCGGCACATCTCGCCTGATTTATCCTCAAGAGAATCATGCAGGAACACGAAGCCCAACGCCCAATTCCAGTGCTGACTGGCTGGAGCGACGCGGAACTCGATGAAGGCTTCCGACTTGTCGACTTTGAGGTCAGAGGCTGGGACGCCCACCTCGGTTCTCCCGGCGATCGCGAACGCTTTCGTCTTTACTGGCTGGGCCGTAAACAGGGCCGACTCAAGCAAATCAGCGATGCATGGCTCAAATCCGCTCCCCCCGAAGCCAAAAAGCTGATCGGCCAGCGCTTCAACGCCCTCAAGGCAGAGATCGAGCAGCGCCTCGAACACGCCGGGTCGGGCCCGGCCGCCGGCGAACTCGACGCCGAGGCCATCGATATCACCCTCCCCGGCACGCAGCGCAGACTGGGCGCCGAACATCCGCTGATCAAAACCTGGAACGAGATCGTCGCCGTCTTCCAGCGCATGGGCTATTCCGTCGGGGTCGGCCCCGAAGTCGAAACCGACTATTACAACTTCGAATCGCTCAACTTTCCCCCCGGCCACCCCGCGCGCGATACCCAGGACACCCTGGTCATCACCGGTCAGGAGCGCAAGCCCCTGCGTGATCGCCTCCTGATGCGCACCCACACTTCCCCGGTGCAGATTCGCACCATGGAACAGCAGCCCCCGCCGGTGCGCATCGTGATTCCCGGCAAAGTGCACCGCAACGATGCTGCCGATGCCACCCACTCGCCCATCTTCCACCAGGTCGAGGGCCTCTGCGTCGACACCAACATCACCTTCGCCGACCTCAAGGGCACCCTCGATTTCGCGATGAAGGCCTTCTTCGGATCGAGCGTGAAGACGCGCTTCTTCCCCTCGTTCTTTCCGTTCACCGAGCCCAGCGCCGACGTGCAGATCAGCTGCCCCTTCTGCGGCCAGGCCGGCTGCCGCAAATGCAAATACTCCGGCTGGATCGAGTTGCTCGGCTGCGGCATGGTCGACCCCGCCGTCTTCGGCTTCGTCCAGGCCAAACAGCCCGGCTACGACCCAAAGAAGATCAGCGGCTTCGCCTTCGGCATGGGCATCGACCGCATCGCCATGATGAAGTACGGCATCGGCGACATCGGCCTCCTTTACTCCGGCGACCTGCGCTTCCTGGAGCAATTCGCATGAAGATTCTTAGCTCATGGTTGCGCGAATACGTTCCAGGGATCGCCGTTTCAGACAGGGAATTGGCGGATGATCTAACCCTGCGCGGCATCGCGGTCGAAGGCGTCTTCGACCTCGGCGACTTCGGCTCTCTTTTCGAGATGGACATCACCACCAACCGCGTCGATGCCATGAACCATTACGGCATCGCGCGCGAGGCCGCCGCGATCTACGAGCTCGAACTGAATCGCATCGATACGACTCTGCCTGCTCCTGAGGCTGCCGGGCGCCCGTTCTCCGTTTCGATCGAGGAGCCGAAGCTGTGTGGACGCTTCACGGCGAGAGTCCTTCGTGGGATAAGAGTCGGACCTTCACCGGACCTCGTCCGGCGCGAACCGATCGCAAAGCGTTTCGAACTCCTCGAGCAGAAGCGCATCTCCAATGCCGTCGACGCCACCAATTACGTGACGCTCGCCATCGGCCAGCCCACCCACGTCTTCGATCTCGACAAGCTCGAAGGCGGCATCATCGTCCGCCGCGCCCGCAAAGGCGAAAAACTCCGCACCCTCGACGGCATCGACCGCACCCTCGATCCCGACGATCTGGTCGTCGCCGACGAGAAAAAGGCTCTCGGCCTCGCCGGCGTCATGGGTGGATGGGACACCATGATCACCGCCGACACGAAGAACATCCTCGTCGAAGCCGCCTGGTTCGATCCCGGCGTCGTCCGCCGCTCCTCGAAGCGCCACCTGCTCCACACCGACGCTTCCCACCGCTTCGAGCGCGGTGCCGATTTCAATGCGCCTTCCGTGGCCTCCGCCCTTGTCAGCCAGATCATCCTCGGCGCCGGAGGGCATCCGGAAGGCGAGCTGGTCGACGTGATGATTCCCGAGGCGGTTGCGCGCACCGCGCATCGCTCCAGCGTGACCTTCAGTCTGAGTGAGGTGCAGCGTATCCTCGGCCCGACCGAAGATCCCGAAGGGATCACAGCGCCAATCGCGGTCAACATCCTGACACGGCTCGGCTGCGGCATCGAGGCACGAGGGAATGCCGCGCCCGCGCCCGTCATGTCCGGCCTGGGCCTTGATCCTTCCCGCGCCGTTCTCGGCCAAATGGCCCTTGCCCCTTCGGCCAACCGCGAACCCGACGGCCTCTACGCCGTCTCCCTTCCCAGCTGGCGCCTCGACCTCGAGCGCGAGATCGACCTCATCGAAGAAATCGCGCGCGTCTACGGCTACAACCGCTTCAAAAATACCCTGCCCGCCTTTGCCGGCAGCGTCGTCGAACTGCCCTGGGCCGAGAAAGAACGCTCGGTACGCAACACCCTGCTGGCGCTCGGCTGGAATGAGGCAATCTCCTCCACGTTCTGCGCCGCTCAGGATGCGGCCCGTTTTGTGCGCGAGCCCGGCTCCTTTGTCGCTATCGGCAATCCCCTCAGCGAAGAAGCGGGCGTGCTGCGCCCGTCGCTGCTGCCGGGCATGCTCGACATGCTGGCGCTCAACATCAGCCGCGATGTCGAAGGCCCTGCGCTTTTTGAGATCGGCACAGTGTTCAGCGGCGGAGCTGACCGCGTCGACGAGCATCCTTCCCTGGCCTTCGGTACCGCCGGCCCGGCCTTCACCTCCCAGCCGGCAGACTTCTACGATTTGAAGGGCCTCGCCGAAACGCTGCTCGGCAAGTTCGCCTCCCGATCGGTCTATTTCGATCGCTTCCCGGCCGACTCGGGATTGATGCCCGCATGGCTGCATCCCGGTCGGAGCGCCCGCGCGGTCCTCGACGGCGCCACGATGGGCTGGTTCGGTCAACTACATCCAGCCGAAGCGGAGCGGCGCAAGCTCAAGCAGACCGTCTGGGTCGGCGAACTGTGGCTCGATCGGCTCTATAACAACGACTTACGCCAGGCTGTTATCGAAGAGCTCTCTCGATATCAACCCGTGCGCCGCGATTTCTCGCTCATCCTGCCGGACGGCGCCACGTGGGCGAAGCTCTCCAGCGCGATTGAAGCCCTGGCAATTCCGGAACTGCGCAGCTTTGAGCCGAAAGAAATCCTGCGCGACGCAAAGGGCAGGCTCGCGCCGGTGGGGCATTACTCCATGCTCCTCCGCATCGTATTCCAGTCTCATGAGCGAACGCTTCGCGAAGAAGAAGTTCAGGACTGGTCGAAACGGGTCCTCACCGCGGTGGAGTCGCAGGGCGGTAAGCTGCGCAGTTAACGAACCCGTGCCGCACAAGCCGAGGCGGCCAAGGGGGACCTCAGGCCGGCAGCCGCCCCCTCAGAGGACTTCAGCCAGACGCGGGTAGAGTCCCGCGTGGCTGGTCTGGTAGAGGGCGAGCAGACGCTGCCGCATCAGATAGTAGGCTGAAGCCGCTTCGTGCAGATAGAAGGGAATGAGCGTGGCCGAGCGGCGCAGCACCAGATGGAATGTCAGCGCCAGTTCGATGCGCCGGATCGCCGCGCGCAAACGAATCGCATCCCGCCGCATGCGCTCCGTCACGATGACGCCCTCATCGAAATTCCATTGTTGCGCGTGGGCTGCGAGCAGCAGCATCAGCTGGGCATTGGCGCGCATGCGCCTCAGCCCTTCGCGTCCGCCCAGCATCAGCCACATGTCCGTCGGTTCCAGCGATATCTGACCCTCGCGGGGTTCGAGATAATCGCGGGCCACCGAAGTTACGCGCTCAAACTCGATCCGCTTCAGTTGAGAGACCAGGTCCTGCCAGCTGCGCCGGTCGACCCGGATCGCGGAAAGCTGGGATTTAATGGCGGCCGCTACGAGAGCGCCAACGACCAGGCCCAGGAGGAGGTAAACCAACACGTGATGCCTTTCAGTGAGAGACCCGCACGGTCTCCATCCGCAAACTTACAAACAACTAATGGCGAGCGTCAAGTCTCCCAAGATCGTACTCGCCTCGCCTGTGGACCGCAAGAATATATTGGTAAAGATCGGCTGAGATGGACTTACGTTCCGGCTCATCCCGCCAAAGTTGTACCGTGATCCAGAAGATTGCCGCAAGATAGGTCACACTGTGGACCTGTTCGAGCTGAGAGTAGTGGTGCTGGGTGCCGAGGTAGCTCTCCAGTGCGGTTTTGACGACCATGATCGTACTCCAGGCAGTTAGTCCCTGGCCGATCGCCATCACGTGGTTGCGCCATCCCAGACCAAGGCGGTTGGCTACCATCGTCATAACAACAAATAGCTCGCAGATGACCATCGATGTGAACAGGTTGCTCCGGACCTGCCACATCAGACGGACGCTGGTCGCCGGCGGCGTAATCCACCAGGTGAACAGACCAGCTACCGCAATCCCGGCCAGCCCGCCAGCCGCAAATTGCAGGCGCGCATCCCGAACCCAGCTTCCCGTGGGCCGGAGAAGAATCCACGCAATTTCAAGCACAATCCCCAGTTGCAGGGCGAAATCGAGGACCAGACCGGTATCGTAAACGATTGTGTACCAATGCTTTGCCTCGTGCTGGTACAGATACATCAGCACGCTGGAGCGCACCAGCATGAAGGCAATCCACACGGTGAACACAGGGAAATGACGCCAGCGGCCGCGAATCAGCAGGACCAGGAACAGGGCCAGATCGGCCACGAACCCCCCGACCCAATAGAAAATCGCCACTGACGAGAATCGCATCGGTCCGCCTGCCCTAAGATACCCCACTTCCCCGACCTCCGCGTGAGGCGGAGGTCCGGGAAGGGCAAAGCGGACGGTTGGAGCCCGATCAGGCGCCCATACTGCCCAGAATCGTCAGGATGATGCCCATCGTCGTCGCGCTCGCAGTGCTCGTCTGGGTGGGCGGCGGAGGCGGATCGTTGCTTCCCGGGTCGCCGCCGGCAAAAACGGGAGCGGCGCTCAGAGCTAAAAAGGTGGACAAAACAGCAATTCGGAGTGACTTGGTCATCGGGCTCTTCCTTTTGGCGTCGGTCGACGCAGCCCGAGACTACCCCGAACGTGGGATTGCAAAATTCACAAAGATTTCCAGACTTGGTCAGGCCAAAAGTGCACGAAAGTAGCCAAAACAGCGCCGAGCTATAACTACTTACATCCTCAACGGAACGGTTACTTAAGTCCCAGCCGCCTGCTACTATCGCGTGCTAAGTATTATGAAAACGAAGTTATCCGGTGCTCACATCAAAATGGCCGGGAGGACTCCATCCCCCAGGCCATTTGACGGGTTCAGCCCTTTGCCGTCTCGGTCTGTATTCGCCGCACAAACACTTCCCAGCGCGACTACCAGACCCGGCAGCTCTTGACCGGCGCCATTGGCTGTCCCGGCTTGCAGCCGAAAGCGTGCGCAAACTCCGGCATGTTCACGATCACGCCCCTCACCCGCAGGGCGTCGGGAGAGTGCGGATCCGTCTGCGCGATCATTCGCAGGAATTCCGGGCGATCGCTGCTGCAGTAGTTCTGGGCGTACGCGAGGAAGAACTGCTGCTCCGGCGTCATCGATTTTTCCGACTTCTGCTCGGTCGTGGTTGCCGCCGGTTTGCCCTGAGCCAGGCGTGTCATCAGCGCGATATACGCCAGGCGAAGGCCGCCATTATCCGCGGTGTTCTCGCCCAGCGTCAGCTTGCCGTTCACTTTCACATCGTCGACAGCGGTGAACTGGCTGTACTCGTTCGCGATGCAGTCGGTGCGCTGCTCGAAATTCTTCTGGTCCTGGGGGGTCCACCAGTTGTGCAGATTGCCCTTGGCATCGAACTTTGCCCCCTGATCGTCGAAGCCGTGCGTCAGCTCATGGCCCACCACAGCGCCGATGTGCCCGTAGTTGGTCGCTTCCGTCGCATCCTTGTCGTAAAACGCGGGCTGCAGAATGCCTGCCGGAAAATTGATATCGTTCATCGACGGATCGTAGTACGCGTTCACCGTGGGGGGAGTCATCTGCCACTCCTCGCGGTTCACCGGCTTCCCGATCTTGTTCAGCTGATAGGCGACCTCAAATTCCCGCGATCGGATGGAATTACCCAGCGCATCGTTCGCCTTGATTTCCAGCTTCGAGTAGTCGCGCCACTTATCCGGGTACCCGATCTTGTCGGCCACCGCCGCCAGCTTCTCTTTGGCCTTGACCTTCGTTTCCGGGCTCATCCAGTCGATCTGGTCGATGTCCTTCCCCATCGCCCCTTCGATATCGTGCACCTCGCGCAGAGTCGATGCCTTCATGTCCGGGGTAAAGTACTGCGCGACATAAAGCTTGCCCAGTGCCTCTCCCAGAGCCGAATCGGTCGCCTGCACGCAGCGCTTCCAGCGCGCTTCCTGTTGCGGCGTTCCCAACAGCTTCCGCCCGTAGAAGTCGAAGTGCTCCTGATCGAACGCCTCCGGCAGGCGCATGGAGAATGAGTCGGCCAGATGCACCCGCATGTAGGCCTTCAGCGTGCCCAGATCCGTATCGGCGATGGCTTTGTTCAGTGCGGGGAAAAAGTCCGGCGCCACGACGTTTAACTCCGCGATCGACGGAGAACCCATCAGCTGCACATACTTCTGCGCATCCAGAATCGGCGCCGTGCCTGCAAAGCTGGTCAGGTTCATCATGTGGTAAATCTTGTCCGGATCGCGCCGCTCGACCACCCCCTGCGAGGCTTTCGCCAGTTCGGTCTCCAGATCCATGACCTTCTGTGCTTCTGAAGTCGCCGTGTCCGGCGCCTCGCCCAGCAGTTTCAGCACGTTCGCAAGATGCTCCACATACTCTTTGCGAATCTCGGCGCTCTTCGCATCGGTCCGGAAGTAGTATTCCTTCTCCGGCAGCCCCAGCCCGCTTTGGTCCACGTACGCAATCTCTTTGGTCGCATCCTTGAAATCCTGCTGCGAGCCATAGTCAAGAAAGACGCCCACCGACAGCCGGTTCAGATGCGCCACCAGCCCGGGAAGGTCCTGTTTCGACTGCAGCGCCGCGATGCGCGCCAGTTCCGGCTGAATCGGCGCGAGGCCCTCCTTATCAATCGCGTCCGTGTCCATGCAGCTGGAATAGTAGTCGCCGATCTTCTGTTCGTTGGTGCCGGCAGCAGCATGCTCGCTGGCCGCCTTTTCCACCAGCCCGTGCAGCACCTGGGTATTGAACTCGTACAGGTTCACGAACTGATCGAACTCCGGCATGTCAGCCGGGATCGGATGGAGCTTGGCAAAACTCCCACAGGCATATTGGTAAAAGTCGACACAGGGATTTGCGGAGGTGTCCATCGCGGATGGATCGTATCCTGGAATCGGCTTGAACTGTGTCCCGCCGTTGGCTGTGTTCTCTTGTGCGGCACAGGTAAATGTGAGGGCGATCGTCAGGCAGGCAGCAGCCAGCAGAGGTTGGCGCATGGATCCTCCGGAAACAAACAATCGATCATACCCGACCGGAAACGGGTCTGTGACTGCCGACCGCAGGGATTCAGGCAACTTTGTGGCGGAATGGGCTCGAATTGCGACGAGCGGCTCAGTTCAGCGCCGCGGCATCTTGCTCACCGGCAGGCTGGCTGCCGACTCGTGGGCCGCGACCTCTGCCTCTTTCCCTGTCGTCTCCGATCCTCCCGGCAGTGTTTCCATATCGTCAGCCACGTCGGGATTGAAGACGGCCGCGTTCGGGTCGGGGTGGAACCGTCCGTCCCCGAAATAAGCGGCCACCAGGCTGCCCGTAACCCACGGATTCAGGTACGCCAGCGGCAGAACGTACTTCTTCGACTTCACCAGAGACTCAATCACGCCATCCACCGACGTGCTGCGCGCAATCGTTCCTGGCACCTGTGGAATGACGAAGGTGTGCAGGTCGGCCTGCCGATGGCGCCGGCTGTATTTCACCAGCGATCGTGCCGCCTGCTTGGGCGTCATCATGCCCAGATCGGCGATGAAGTTCCGGTGGATCGAATGCGGATAGTAGAAGTTCAGAACCTTTTGCGAGAAATTCGCGCAGTTGTTGAAGAACAGATTGAAGTGCGAAAGATTGCGATGGTGGTTGAATCGCCGGATCAGCGCCTCGTCCTGCGCCGTCGTTGTGGCGACCTCGAAGCCCCAGATGCGCCGGTCGTAGGAGGCGCCCACCAGCTGGATCCATTCTCCCCCCGGTATCTCACGCTTCGGATCGTCGGGAATCAGCGCCGCGAGGTGCTTGCGCCGGTAGGCGTCGCGCATCTTCAGTTCGAGGCCTGGGGTGGCCTCCTCCGGAATCTCTGACACGTCGTCAACCGCATACAGATAGGCCAGCAGTGGCATCGCCAGCCAGTCGTACCCTCGCACGTGGTGGTAGCGGCTGATCACCACGCCGTCTTCACCCTCCGTGCACGGCCGCAAATGGGTCGGGGTGTCCGCGCAAACGTGATCGAGCCAGACCGCAGCGTGTCCCGTGGGATTCATCGCACCGAAGGTGCCGAAGGGCTCTTCAAGAAGGAGCGCCGCATCGCCGTAGGCCGAAGAAGAGGCGAAGATCGCGCCGGCCAGGACCAGCATCATCATCACAGTGGATCGCAGCGCGTTGTGCCCTCGCATCATTCAGCTGCCTGTCCATCGCGGTTTCGAAACGGTAACCCTATGTTAACCCTTGTCCTGCCATGGTGTTGCGGTTAATCCGGACTCATCGGCGGCTCTGGGCTGGAGTCTCGGTTCGATGCAGCCGAAGCCCTGCTGGTAGCCTGCTGAAAGCGATGACCCACGAGACCCGATTTACCCCAGGACAAACGCTCCTGATCGATGCCGACGACACGCTCTGGGAAAACAACATCTATTTCGAGCGTGCCATCGCCGCGTTCATCTCCTATCTGGACCACAAGGAGTACTCGCACGACCAGGTGCGCGAAAAGTTGAACGAGGTGGAACGCGAAAACGTCCGCGCGCACGGCTATGGTCTGGTGAGCTTCCGTCGAGCCCTCGTCACCTGCTTCGAGCGCCTCTCCCCCGGACCCATCGGTCCGGAAAAACACGAGCGCATCATGAGCTTTGCCCAGTCAATTGCCGATCAGGAGATCGAGCTGCTCGGGGGCGTTGCCGAGACCCTGCCCATCCTGGCCTCACGCCATCAGCTCATCCTCATGACCAAGGGCAATCAGGCCGAACAGGCGGACAAGCTCGCGCGATCGGGACTGGCAGGGCACTTCACCGCGGTCGAAATCCCGCGCGAGAAGGATCCCGATGCCTACCGCGAAGTCTGCATCCGGCACGAGCTCGCGCCCGAGACCACCTGGATGATCGGGAACAGCCCGAAGTCGGACATCAATCCCGCCCTCGCCAGCGGCCTGCACGCCGTCTACATCCACCACCCCTACACCTGGGTGCTGGAGCACGAGGTTCGCGACGAGGCCCCCGACGGCCGCCACTTGCTGGAGGTGGAAAGCTTCGGGGATCTGCTGAAGTGGTTTTGAATGCGGTCAAATAGTGTTAATGACACTGTCTTCCTCACGGAAGCACCGCACGGGTTTGGGATCATTGCCGGCGATCCGGAATTCGAGGAGCAAATGTCCTTGGCCGAGAAGGTCATGAGAAAACGCAGCGAAGCTTTGCGCATTCTCGCCAGACATTAGCCCTGGAGCGGATGGTTGAACTTCTCTCTCATGATGGTGCCGCCGGGTGATCGGTCCCTTGCGCATCATGGTGCCGCGTCTGCGGCACGGCGGTAGAAGCCCCGGCCTTCAGGCCGGGGAACACGAGCAGAAGAATGGAGGCCTTCAGGCCCGGGAATTGGCACGCCCTCCGCTAATCCGTTGGCTGCCCTGCACCCTGCCCCCTCTACCTGCATTCACACCCCCGTCGTCTGCAGCGCCAGCTCCTCCAGCAGTACCCGCACTTCCACCAGCACCTCGTCCGGCTTCGTCGCCGCCAGCGGGAACTTCAGCACGCCCTGGGGCGTGAACTGCGCACCCTTTTTCGCATTCCGCGACACCAGCTTCATCAGGCGCCCTGGATCGACCGCGGCCGTTTCGGTGAACCGGATGTGCAGCTGATCGCGCTTGCGGTCGATCTGCGCTACCCCGACCTTCTCACAATCGATGCGCAGTTGCGCCGCTTCGAGCAGATACTGGACGCTCGTCGGCAGCGGCCCATAGCGGTCTTGCAGTTCGGCGCGCACCTCGTCCAGTGCCCGGTCGCCGTCCACTCCCGCAATGCGCTTGTACATCCGCAGCCGCTGGTTCTCCTCGGCAATGTAGCTCTCGTCGATGCGCAGCGCGATGCCGAGTGAAATCTGCACCGATGGGCGCTCCACACGCTCCTCGCCCTTCAGCTTGCTCACCGCTTCCTCGAGCATCGACGTGTAGAGCTCAAATCCCACCGCTTCGATGTGACCGCTCTGCTCTCCGCCCAGTAGATTTCCCGCGCCGCGCAGTTCCAGATCGAGCGCTGCAATCTTGAAGCCGGCGCCCAGATCGGAGAACTCCTTCAGTGCCGCCAGCCTCCGCCGCGCCACTTCCGTCAGCTCCTGCTCCGGTGGGATCAGCAGATACGCATACGCTCGCCGGTTCGATCGCCCCACGCGTCCGCGCAACTGATACAGCTCCGAAAGCCCGTGCCGGTCGGCCCGGTTGACGATAATCGTGTTCGCCAGTGGAATGTCGAGGCCGTTTTCGATGATCGTTGTCGCCACCAGCACGTCGTGCTCGTGGTGCATGAACGAGAGCATCACCTTCTCCAGCTCGCTCTCGCCCATCTGCCCGTGCCCGACAACGATGCGCGCCGCTGGCACCAGTTCCTGGATCTTCGCGGCAATCTCGTAGATCGTCTCCACGCGATTGTGGACAAAGTAAATTTGCCCGCCACGCTCCAGTTCTACCTCAATCGCCGACCGGATCAGCTTCTCGTCGAATTTAGCCACGACCGTCTGAATCGCCATACGGTCGCGTGGCGGCGTCTCGATCACGCTCATGTCGCGCAGTCCCACCAGCGACATGTGCAGCGTGCGCGGAATGGGCGTGGCCGACATGGCCAGCACATCGATCTCGCGCCGCATCTGCTTCAGCCGCTCCTTGTGCCGTACCCCGAACCGCTGCTCTTCGTCGACGATCAGCAGTCCCAGATCGCGAAACTGGATGTCCTTCGACAGCAGTCGATGCGTGCCGATTAAAATGTCCACGCGTCCGCTTTCGGCCTGTTCGAGGATCAGCTTCTGCTCCTTTGCCGTGCGGAAGCGCGAAATCATCTCGACGGTTATGGGGAACTGACGGAACCGGTTCTTGAACGTCTCGAAGTGCTGGAAACTGAGCACCGTCGTCGGCGTCAGCACCGCCACCTGCCGCCCGTCCTGCACCGCCTTGAACGCTGCGCGCATCGCCACTTCCGTCTTGCCGTAGCCGACATCGCCGCATAACAGCCGATCCATCGGCAGCGACGATTCCATGTCGCGCTTGATATCGGCGATGGCCGAAATCTGATCGTCGGTCTCCGTGAAGTCGAACGCGTCTTCAAACTCGCGCTGAAATTCGTTGTCCGGAGGAAACGCATGCCCCTGTGCAGCCTTCCGCTGTGCGTACAGCTTGAGCAACTCATCGGCCATATCCTGCATGGCCTTGCGCACGCGCGCCTTCGTCTTTGCCCACTGCTGCGAGCCCAGCCGATTGAGCACCGGAGCCGGACCCGCCTCGGTCGAACGGTATTTCTGGATCAGGTCGAGCCGCGTCAGCGGAACGTACAGCCGCGCCCCTTCCGCGAACTCCAGAATCATGAACTCGAGCGAAACGCCGTCCTGCTCGATCTCGCGCAGCCCCTGATAGCGCGCGATCCCGTGCTCCACGTGCACGACGTAGTCCCCCACCGCCAGATCGCGAAAATCGGAAACAAACGCCGCCGTTTTGGACTTCTTCGGCGCCGGCCGCGCCGTCACATCCGCCTCGTCGAAGAAGTCCTGCGCTCCGAAAAGCACCAACCGCGCATCCGGCAGGCTCACTCCTGTCGCCAGCGCGGTCCGCAGAATCACCGGCGTCCGCATCTCCCCCGCCAGATAGCTCGACTCGTCGTAGACGTTCTCACTGCCTGCATGCTGGATCCGCGACCCCAGCCGATACGGAACCTCATACTCTCGCAGCAGATTCGCCAGCCGCTCGACTTCCCCCTGATTCGGCGCCACCAGCAGCGTCCGTACATCCTGATTCATCAGGTTCCGGATCTGCTCGATCAGCGCCGGGATCGATCCATGAAAACGCAGCGTCGGCCGGGATGTGAATTCGATCTCCCCCAGCGTCTCGTCTTCATCCAGCACATCCACCGCGCCCAGTTGATCGATGTCCAGTCCGGGATGCGACGACAGCCGCGCCTGCAGAATCTCCGGGCGCAGATAAATGTCCTCCGGCGTGATCAGCGATCCGATACTCGAGCGCTCGTGCCGCTGCTCGACTTTGTTCCACCAGCGATCGATCTGATTCCTGATCATGGCCGGCTCTTCAACCAGCAGGGCCGACCGCGGGAACAAATCCAGCAGCGTCCCCTGCGCGCCGCCCACGCCGGCGAAGAATTCCCACCCCGGAAAAACGCTCACGCCCCCGGCTGCAATCGCATCCTCCAGCAACTCCGGATCGTCAGACGATTCCACCCGCGCGCCGCTCAGCCGCGTATGCACAGCCGCCAGCAATCGCTCGTTCATCGGCGTCTCGGTCAATGGCAGGAGCCGAGCCTCATCCAGCGGCGCGGCCGAGCGCTGCGTATCCGGATCGAATTTCCGGATCGACTCGATCTCATCGCCAAAGAACTCAAATCGCACCGGGCGATCCGCCTCCGGCGAATAAACGTCCAGAATGCCGCCGCGCCGCGTGAACTGCCCCGGCATCTCCACCATGTCCATGCGCGTGTACCCGATGCTGGTCAGGTGCGTGAGCAGCGTGTCCACGTCGACCTCTTCGCCGCGCCGCAGCACCTGCGCCAGGCCGGCGTAGAACGGCGCCGGAAACAGCTTCATCGCAGCCGCCTCCACCGGAGCCACCACAATCGATGCCTCTCCCGTGGAGACTTTCCAGAGCGTCTTGGCCCGCTGTTCCTGGATGTCCGGATGCGGAGACAGATTCTCGAACGGCAGTACATCCTGCGCGGGAAGACGCAGCACCCGGTCCGCCGCAATCGCCCCCGTCAGTTCGCAACCCGCCAGCAGCGCAAGATGCATCGCATCGGCCGCCTTGTTATCTGCAACAAGGACCAGGGTCGGCACCTCAGCGGCGCGGGCAAAAAGAGGAAGATACAGAGCGCGCGCTGTCGACGTCAGTCCGGACACACGACGGCGCCCACGGGCAAGTGCCAGGTGCCTTCTTGCCTGTTCAAAAGAGGATGAATGCTCCAGATCCGCCAGCAACTCGCGGACAAAGGGGAGGATCATGCCGTCATCAGTTTAGCAGTGAGGATGGAGGGCCGATCTGAATCCAGACCGATCCATATTCGGACAAGCCTTCACCCCGCCCGCCAAACGCTGAAAGAACTCCGCAAAGCCGATCTGCGAGCGGTGCGATGATGGAAAAAAGAGGGACCTCGCATGGCGAACTCGACCGCTTCGCACGCTGCACAACCGGCTCCGCGCAAACGTCGCGAGTTTCCGCGGCGGAATAAGCCGGCCCCCCCCCGCCGAACCTCGTCCTGCCGAAGCCGGTGAAGATTCCGGAACCGCCTCCCTCCCGCTGATACCATCGACGCGCTCGAAGAGGCCCCATGCCAGGTACGTTTGAGGCGCTCGCTGTTTTGTTCATCCGCTCCAGAAACAGCGAGGCGTCGCTGGGATCGTCGGAGTAATAGGTGATCCAACCCATCACACTGCGGCCGTCTGCGAGCTGGACCGGCCAGGGTTTGCAGGATGTAAGCTGCAAGAAATCCTGGCAGGAGGCGCCGCCTGGTGAACACGCAGACGAATCAACTGGAGCCCATCGCCGGAGCGGGAATTCTGCTGACCAAAGAAGCGGGCATTCGCAGCGTCATGTTCCTCGATACGGGTCATTCCAGGTCGAAAGATTCCGACTAGCACCCCATCGTCTCCCCCTACACGCTGAACGCTATCCGCTATACGCTAAAAGCATGTCCTACGCCTCGGCACTCGACAGCCTCCATGCGCGGGTGGGCGAACTGCACCCATCGCCGGGCCAGGCGCGGCGCAAGTTTCGCCTCGAAGAGATGCGCACTCTGGTCGAGGCCCTTGGACATCCGGAGCAGCGCTTCCGCTCCGTGCTGATCGCAGGCACGAACGGCAAGGGCTCAACCGCGGCGACCCTCTCTGCCATCCTGCAGAGCGCCGGGTATCGCGTGGGCCTCTACACCTCGCCCCATCTGGAACACGTGAACGAACGCATCCGGATCGATGGCGCGCCCATCGGCGACGAAGATTTCGCCCGCCTCTATTTCCGTGTCGACGACTGCGCCAACCGTCTGGTGGCGGAGAACCGTCTGCCGGCCCATCCCAGCTACTTCGAATCGCTGACCGCCGTCGCGTTCGAAGCCTTCGCCGAGGCGCAGATCGATCTGGCCGTGCTGGAAGTCGGCATGGGCGGCCGCCTCGACGCGACCAACGTCGTCGAGCCCCTGCTTTCCGTCATTACCGATATCTCGCTGGACCACATGGAATGGCTGGGCGACACCGTCACACTCATCGCCCGCGAAAAAGCCGGCATCCTGAGGCGCAACGGCGTGCTTGTGACCCTGCCCCAGCATCCCGAAGCCAACCAGGCCATCGGCGAAGTAGCGATGGAGCTGGAGGTGCGTGGCGTCAACGCTGCCGAATACGTGCCGGCCTTCAGCTCCCAGCCCCCGGCTCCCGGCTCCGCAAATCGTTATCCCCTCCAGGTTCTCGGGCAGACGATTGAAGTCGACTCACCCCTCGCCGGGGTCCATCAGCAGCGCAACATCGCTTTGGCGATCGCCGCTGCGGTCGAGCTTCAAAGTCACCACGGTTACGCCATCGCCTCCGCGCATATCGAAGACGGTATCCGCAACACGCGGTGGCCTGGGCGTCTCGAACAGATCCGCATTCCGGGTAAGGCTACCGTGATCCTCGACGTCGCCCACAACCCCGCGGGCGCCTGGGCCCTCCGCGCCGCTCTTTCCGCCGTACTCGAATCCTCGGGTCCGGAGCCCGAAACTCTGCGCCCTGTTCTCGTCTTTGGCTGTATGCGCGACAAAGCCTGGGAGGAGATGGCCCAGATCCTCTTTCCGCTCTTCGATCGCATCATCGCCACTCCGGTACCGTCTCCGCGATCGGCCGCGCCGGAGGATCTGCTCCTCGCCGCCGCCAGGGCCGGAATCGCCGCAACCGGCGCTCATGATGGCCGCGAGGCCCTCGATCGAGCATGGAGCGAAGCCGGAGCGCAAGGGCTCGTCGTGGTTGCCGGCTCGGTCTACCTGGTGGGTGAGATTCGCCCCCTCCTGCGATCAAGCGCCGCGGTGGGCGCTGCATGAAGCCCACCGCTCCCACTGCGCCCAGACCCGATCCGCTCCCCTGGCATGAGCGGCTCACCAGCAACGTCCTTCGCTTCCCCGCGTTCTTTTTCGTCACGGCGATCTTTGCCACCCTCGCCGTTCTCGCATCGCTCGTGGAAAAGCGCGGCATCTGGCAGCACCGCATCGCGCAGCTGTGGGCGCGCATCAGCGTCTTCATCGCCGGCGTCCGCGTCACGGTTCGGGGAGCAGAGCACCTCACCGGTAAGCCCGCCGTTTACGCGTGCAACCACCTGTCGTACATGGACACGCCGGTCATCTTCAGCTCCCTGCCTTTCCAGTTCCGCATCGTCGCTCGCCACGACCTGTGGAAGATCCCCTTCATCGGCTGGTGGCTGGGCCGCTCCGGCCAGGTGGCCGTCGATGTCTCCAACCCTCGCGCCTCCATCGCCAGCCTCATCTCCGCCGTTAAGACCCTGACCTCCGGCATGCCGCTCTTCATTTTTCCTGAAGGCGGCCGCTCCTCCGACGGAAAGCTGGCAAAATGCATGAATGGGCCGGCGTTTATGGCCATTCGGGCACAGTTGCCGATCGTTCCCATGGCCCTCATCGGCACCTATGAACTGTTGCCGATCCATACGCACACGATTCACAAGGTCCCCGTGACCCTTGCCGCAGGCGAGCCGATCCAAACCCAGGGCATGACCATGAAGCAGGTCGACGAGCTCACCGCGCTACTG
>JBKICP010000051.1:0-7865 GCA_046567085.1 Acidobacteriota bacterium | reverse complement strand
GGTGTGTCGAAGACCTTCAAGGTCAAGGTCTCTCCCGCTGGATCCTCCTCGCCGGCCGTGTCGGTGAGTCCCACCAGCCTGTCGTTCGGTACCGTCAATCTGAATACCCCCGCGACGAAGGCGTTTACGGTGACCTCTTCCGGCAGTGGAGCCCTGACCATCAACAGCATCACGGCGAGTGGCACCGGTTTCGCTGTCTCAGGGGGCAGTTTCCCCATGACGCTGAATCAGGGGCAGGCCGTGGCGCTGAATGTGGCGTTCGATCCGACCACAGCTGGCTCCTTCAGCGGATCGGTGATCATCAGCAGTAATGCATCGACGGCGACCGTCAGCCTGAGCGGAACGGGACAGGCTCCCGCGACCCCCACCCTCACCTCGCTCTCCTGCGGCTCGGCATCGCTGACCGGAGCCGTCACCGACTCGTGCACGGTTGGCCTGTCGGCTGCCGCGACGACCGCTACTCCCGTGACCCTGGCGAGCAGCAATAGCTCCGTCTCCGTTCCTGCCTCCGTAATGATTCCCGCTGGGGCGAGCACGGCAGGATTCACAGCAACGGCAAAATCCGTCAGTGCCAATCAGACCGCAACGCTCACCGCCGCCGCTGGCAGTATCTCGAAGACCCTCACTCTCACCCTGAATGCCCAGACTCCTGGTCTGACCCTGAGCAGCACGAGCGTTGGCTTCGGTACCCAGGCGTTGAACACAACCAACACCAAAACTGTAATTCTCAGTTCCTCCGGCACGGCGGCGCTCACCATCAGCGGAGCAGCGTTGACGGGAACCGGATTCGCGGAATCGGGCTTGAGCGCGCCTGTCACGCTCAACCCCGGCCAGACCGCAACCCTGACCATCAGCTTCGATCCCACGACGGCGGGCACGTTCAGCGGTTCGGTGACGATCAGCAGTAACGCAGCCAGCGGCGGAACAGCCGCCATCGCGCTCAGCGGAACCGGCCAGGCCCCATCGACTCTTAGCGCACTCACCTGTACCAGCGGATCGCTGGCCGGCGCCGGCAACGATGCATGCACGGCGACTCTGACCTCTGCAGCAACCGGCGCCACGACGGTAACATTGTCCAGCAGCAGCAGCGCGGTCAAGGTCCCGGCCTCGGTGACCATCGCCGCAGGCGCGGCCAGCGCAGGCTTCGCAGCCACGGCAAGTGCCGTGACTTCCAGCCAGACCGCGAACCTGACAGCAACCGCTGGTGGAATCTCAAAGAATTTCGCTCTGACGCTGAATCCCACCACAGCCACTCTGACGCTGAGCAGCACCAGCGTCGCCTTCGGCAACGTGCAGATCAATACACCGGCAACCCAGTCCGTCACCTTGACCTCATCCGGTACAGGCGCTGTGACCGTGAGTGCCGCAGTCGTCAGCGGAGCCGGATTCTCGGCTCCAGGGGCGAAGTGGCCTGTCACGCTGAATCCCGGACAGACATCGACCCTGGAAGTCCAGTTCGATCCCACCACGGCCGGGGCCGCAGCGGGAGCCATCGCCCTGACCAGTGACTGTTCGATGGGGGCGATGAACGTCGCGCTGAGTGGAACCGGAAGCCAGACCACCAGCTATGAAGTCGATCTTAGCTGGACGGCGCCGCCAGGCTCTAAAGATCCTGTCGCCGGCTACCATATCTATCGCGCAAACGGGAGCGGCGGCTATCAGCTGCTGAACTCATCGGTGAATACGCCTGCAACTTATAACGACACAACCGTTCAGGATGGGGTGACGTATAACTATGAGGTTAAAAGTGTCGATGCGTCGGGTGTCGAAAGCGCGCCTTCGAATATCTACACCGCGACGATCCCGTAGTTCGAACCCGGTTCGACCCGGCGGCCGGAACAGCAGCGCCGGGCATCTTTGAACGCCGGCTGCAGGTGGCAGGATGGCTGGCGAGGGCGAAGCATGATGGCAATGCGCCGATCGTGCTTCGCCCTTCTTTTCCGGAGGGTTCACGAGGACGGCAGCCTCCTACCAGAACATCCCGTGACCTCGCAGGTCGAACTCGAAGGTCGTCACCCCCGTGCCTGCCGGCGTGATGTTCGAGTGATTGAGTCCCACGTTAGCGTATTGACTTCCCGTCTGGTTGGTGACGTCCAGATGGACATTCGCCAGATACAGTCCCAGCGGGTTGTCTGCGTCATACCCCTGGAACTGCGAGTACGCGCCGGCCTGAGAGTTCGTCGAAGTAACCCCGTCCACCACAATGTTCTGGTACCAGGGAATTCCCGGGTTCCCCGAACATTTGCCGTAGTCAGTATTGAAAATCAGCAGGTGTTTGATGCCGTTCAGTTGCGTGTGACGATACGTGACCTGGTTCACCGGTCCGCCGCAGGTCTGGTCCGACTTGATGCGAATGCCGTTGTTATCGCTGGAGACATTACCCCATTGATCGGTCCCGAACATCTCGTTGTCGTCCCAGAGCACATTCGTCACCCCGTACATGGTCTGGCTCCCGATCGACATGCCGTGCGTGCCATAGAAGCGGTTGTGGCGCACGGTGATATTCGACGCCGGCCCGGAGTTGGTCTTGACCACCACCCCGTCATCGCCGTCTTCGATAAACGAATCGAAAACCGTCGCATCGGTCAGGCTGTCCAGGTCGATCCCGTCGGTGTTCTTCGTGTTGTCCGGCGTGGCGATCGTGATATGCCATATCGTCGCGCCCGTGCCTGCCTCGAGGTAGAGGTGCATCTTCGCGGCGTGCTCCAGCGTGACGTAGGCCGCCTTGAAGTTCTGGAAGTGTTTCACGTTGATCAGTCGGGGTGTCCCTTTGATCAGGTCGCCGCGCCCGTCAATCGTCCCCGGTCCGAAAATGCCCGCGTTGGTTCCGGTCACGCTCAGGAACTGCGAGGTGCCGTAGTTGTTGCCGAACAGCGTCACACCCCACCCGACGATTACCGCTTCGCCGTTGACGGTGAGAGCGCCGGAGTAGAACGCGTTGTTCGCTCCCGACGGAACGAGCAGGACCGCGCGCCCCGTTCCCGCGCAACTGGTGAGGGCGGTCTGGAGTCGCGCGGTGTCGTCGGTGGCCGGGGGAGCAGTGCGCAACGAAGTGTCGAACTGCGCCGAGACAACGCTGCAGATCGGTGGGTAGAAGGGCGGAAGCACGAAGCGCGGATCGCCCGTGGCGAGGATTTGTGGGAAAGCGGTAGAGGCAAGCAGGAACAACACGGTTCCTGGCAACAAAGAGCGGATCAGAAGCCGCTGGAGATGCATCGGAGGACCTCCCGGGTCGGGCCACTTCACTGCGAACAAAGAATAGTGGTCTGACCACATGGCGAGGCAGTATACAGAATCGCAAGAATTGTTGGCAACGAGGAGCGAATGCGAGGATATGCCCGGCTATAGAGGACAGACCACTGCACTACTGCCAGCCGAAACCAGACTGCATCTCAGGAATCTCCGCGGAAGCGATGGATCTTGCGCCGGTCCCGTTTCGACGGCCGTCCCGCAGGCGCCGGTGTGAAGTGCAGCCCCGCCTTGCGCTCCTCGGCAAGCCTGCGCCGGGCTTCGTGGCTGGCCTCGGTCTCGCGATACAACTGCTGCGCGACCGGTGCTGGTCCGCGAACCTCACTCAGCCCCAGAACCTCGACCTCGAAATCTGCCCCCTCCGTCCTGATCGAGAGTAGATCTCCCACCCGGACTTCACGCGACGAACGGGCTGCCTGGCGATTCGCTTCGATGCGGCCCAACTCGCAGGCCTTCGCCGCCAGTGTGCGCGTCCTGAAGAAGCGCGCCGCCCACAGCCATTTGTCGAGGCGTGTTCCGGTCATAGATCGATCCTAGCCGAGCCAATTGCTCGCGCGGAATGGGAGCGCGGCCCTGCTGTGCAAAGAGCAGATGCGAATGGAGAAGAGAATTCAGGGCGAATATTTGGCGAAGCCTAGCGCGAACTGCCAGGGATAGCAAGAGTCCCGCCGCACAATTTTCCGCGGGAGGAATCTTCTTCGATAACCACTACCCATTGTGGTGAATCTGTCCTGAAGGCCTACGACCTGAGGTTTTCTTCGTAACTTGCGGATCCCGCGTGATTTACGCCCGGACAATATTTATCGGCGCCACGATTTTCCACTTTGCAGGGAGAATCACATCGGTTACGCTGCCTCAAGTGGGAGATTGTGGGAGCAGGTGGTACAAGATCCCCAAAACCGCCACTCCTCAGCCCCCATCAGCGTCCCAGCGCTCCACGTTAGCACGGTTTGGACGCTGTGACTCATTGATTTTGCATGGGTTCCACAAAAGGCACGGGAATGCATGTTTCGCGGCAGCCACATCACGAGGGTCGATGAAAAGGGTCGCCTCAAGCTGCCCGCCGACTTCAAGCGGCAGATCGACGAGGAGTACGGCGGCCAGTTCTACATCACCAGCAAAGACGGTGAGACGGCCGAGATCTACCCGATGCGTGAGTGGGAGAAGTACGAACAGAAGCTCGCAGCTGTGCCCAACTCGAACGAGGCGAAGCAAAAGCTGTTGCGGTGGCTGAACTACTTCGGGCAGACGGTGGAAATGGATGCGGCAGGGCGGGTGTTGTTACCGCAGCTCCTGCGCGAGAAGGCGGAGCTGATTGCGGAAGTGGTGGTTTCCGGGAACGAATGGCACCTCGAAGTGATGAATCGCACCCGGTACGACGTGAAGTTGCAGCCCATGACGAAGGGTGACTTCGTCGAGCTTGAGAAGTACGGAGCTTAGTTGGAACGACAAGCCCCTCAGGGGGAGCACATGAGCGATGGTTTGAAGCATGTGCCGGTTCTTTTACAAATTGCGATCCGAATGTTGCACGTGCGCTGGGGGGGCGTAGTCGTAGATGCGACCCTCGGCAATGCAGGCCACGCGAGCGAAATCGCTCGCCGGCTGGGTCCGGAAGGGAAGCTGATTGGATTCGATCGGGACCCGGAAGCCATGGAGCTGGTAAAGCGGAGGCTCGACGCGCTCCGTGAAGAACTCGGCGCAGAGATGCCGCAGGTAGTCCTGCACGATGTGGAGTTCTCGCAGATGGCCGAGGCACTGGCCGGCGAGAAAGTCGACGGACTGCTGGCGGACTTTGGAGTCAGCTCGATGCAGTTCGATCAGGCGCACAGAGGATTCAGTTTTCAGGCGGACGCCACGCTGGATATGCGGATGAATCCGCGCCAGGGGCTGACCGCCGAACAAGTGGTAAATCAGGCCGGGGAAAACGAACTCGCCGATCTGATTTACGAATTCGGAGAGGAAAGGAGGTCGCGGAGAATCGCCAGAGCCATTGTCAGGGCGCGGCCGATAACAACAACGGCACAATTGGCCCGCGTTGTTGCGGCTGCGGCCCCGGCAATGAAACACGAGCGCATTCACCCGGCGACCAGGACCTTTCAGGCTCTTCGAATTTATGTGAACGCCGAGCTGAGCGAGATTGACGCGCTGCTCCGGCTGGCGCCCGATCTCCTGAAGCCGGGCGGAAGGCTGGTCGCGATCAGCTTCCACTCGCTCGAAGATCGGCGGGTGAAAGATGCGCTGCGCGAGGGCGCGCGGCAGGGGATTTGGGAAGTATTGACGCGAAAGCCGCTGACGGCAGACGAAGAAGAGACGGATCGCAATCCACGGGCACGCAGCGCCAAGCTGCGGGCGGCGGAAAGAACCACAGGCAGGCGCGAGCAGGGAATAAGGGATTAGCGGCAGGGACCAGGCGAGAGGCGGAGGAGACGACGATGGCGACACAGGCGATAGCGGCACCGGTAATCGGAGGATTGGGTCGCGATATGCGGTGGGTCGAGGAGCATAATGCGATGTTGCTCGCGGCGCAGCGCCGCGGCCGTCGCGGACCCACTCCCGAGGCCCTGTTCACCAAGCGCATCGACAATTCCCGTCTGGTCAAAGCCAATGACCCCGCGCGCGGTCGCGAGATGCGCAGCTTCGCCTATGCCATGGCTTTCCTGCTCTCGCTGATCATGGTGTATGGATGGCAGCATTTCAGCGCGATTGAATGCGGCTACCGCGTCGAAACCGAGCGGCAGCAGATGCAGTCCCTGGAGGAGCAGAATCGCGAATTGCGTCTGACCCAGGCGCAACTGGCCGATCCGGCCCGCATTGACACCATGGCAAAGAATCTTGGACTCACCGCGCCGCAGCCCGGCCAGGTTGTTCACCCAAGCGCGAATGCCGATCTGGTTGGAGGTCCGGTCATGGCCGCCTCCCATCCCACTGTTCCGGCCGTCCACTGAGTTTCCCCCGGAGAGGAGAGGTTCCGCTGTGAATCTGCGTGCGTTCTCCTCCGAACCGTCGCCCGATGGCGGTGACCGATTGCCCACCGATTCCCACCGCGTCATCCCCCGGCGCGGTGGGATCGCCTCGGTCCTCCCCTTCAAAAGCAAGCCCTTCCTCGTCACGCCAATGCGGCGGACCCGCATCCTGGCGATGCTGGGAATATTCGTCGCGTGGACTGTGCTGATCGCTGGCCGCCTGGTCTGGCTGCAGGTCTTTCAGCACACCGAATGGACCGAACGCGCCGAACGGCAGCAGGAGCGGACCTTTACCGTCGCACCGCGTCGCGGCATCCTCTATGACCGTAACCTTCACGAACTTGCCATGACGGTGGTGGCACAGTCGATCTACGCGGTTCCCTCTGAGATCGGCGATCAGCGGGCCTCCGATGCTGCTGTGCTGGCGAAGATCGTCCACACCGATCCCGAAGACCGCTTTACTTCGGAGAAGCAGATACTGGCGCGTCTGAGGGATTCGCGTAACTTCGCATGGGTGGCGCGCAAAGAGTCTCCGGCGGTCATCGCGAAAGTCAAGGCGCTCAACCTCAAAGGCATCTATTTCCAGAAAGAGTTCAAGCGCTTCTATCCCGACCAGCAGCTCGCAGCGCAGATGCTGGGTTACGTCGGACTGGACGACAACGGTCTGGCCGGTATTGAACTGGAGCGCGATAAGGAACTTCATGGAACCCCCGGCCGTATGCTGACGGCAATCGACGCGCGCCGCCACGTTCTGGACAGCCAGGAGCGCGACCCACAGCCCGGCGAAAACCTGTTACTGACCATCGACTCCAATATTCAGTTCATGGCGGAGCAGGCGCTGGATCGCAACATGGAGCGGACCGGCGCAGCCAACGGCACGATCGTCGTGCAGGATCCGCATACCGGCCAGATCCTCGCGCTGGCCATCCGGCCCACCTTCGATCCCAACAATTTTCGTCACGAAAACCCGGCACTGCTGAAAGATCATGCCGTGAGCGATGTCTATGAGCCGGGGTCGACGTTCAAGCTCGTAACCTATTCCGCGGCCCTCGAAGAAAAAGTCATCACTCCGGATTCCATGATTCCCACGCTTGGCGGCGTGATCAATGTCGCCGGCCGTCTGGTCCACGACGACCGCGATGCGGTGATTTACGAAAGCCATCACCAGAATGTGCTCACCGCTAATCAGGCGCTGTGGGAGTCCAGCGACGTTGCAGCCGTGGAACTGGCCGAGCGCATGGGGCCGGAGCGCTTCTATCAATACATCCGTGCTTTCGGATTCGGGATGCGGTCCGGCATCGAACTGCCCGGCGAAACCCGCGGCCTGGTCAAACCTCCCTCGCGGTGGCAGCCCACGACCATCGGATCGATTCCGATGGGCCAGGAAATTGCCGTTACGCCGATTCAGCTGGTGACGATGGCCTCGGCCATCGCCAATGGCGGTGTCTATCTCCCGCCGCACATTGTTCTCAGGAGCACCGATGAAATGCGCGGCAATCCCAACCTCCAGCCGGCAGCATTCCATCCCGAGGGTGAACTGCCTGACCCTCTTCCTGCCGGGGCCCATCGCGTCATCTCCGAGCTGACTTCGGCCCAGATGCGCAGCATGATGGAGGGTGTGGTGCTGTACGGAACCGGCGATACCGCGCAGCT
>JBKICP010000050.1:0-4139 GCA_046567085.1 Acidobacteriota bacterium | reverse complement strand
CGTCGACGAAGCCCACTGCATCTCCGGCTGGGGCCACGATTTCCGCCCCGACTACCGCACCCTGGGCGACTGGCTGCCGCTGCTGCGCCCCGCCCCGATCATTGCTCTCACGGCTACGGCCACGCCCACCGTGCAGCGGGATATCGTGACGCAGCTGCGGCTCGCAGATCCCGCCCTCTTTGTTCATGGATTCCGCCGCGACAATCTCGCCATCGAGGTCGTCGAGCTGTCCAAACCGCGCCGCCCTGAATTCATCCAGAATCTTCTGCGGCCTTCCGCCGCGCGCCCGGCCATCGTCTACGCGCCGTCGCGCAAGGCCGCCGAGGATCTGGCCGCCCAGCTGGCGCAGCACTTTTCCGCGGCGGCCTATCATGCCGGGCTCGATCCCGGCACGCGCGAGCGGGTGCAGCGCGCCTTCCTCGGCGATGAGCTGGAGGTGGTCGTCGCCACCATCGCTTTCGGCATGGGCATCGACAAGCCCAATATCCGCACGGTCCTCCACGCCGCGCTGCCCGGCTCCATTGAGGCCTTTTACCAGGAGATTGGCCGGGCCGGCCGCGATGGCCTGCCCTCCCGCGCCATCCTGCTGCACAGCTTCGCCGACCGCCGCATCCACGAAAGCTTCTTTTCCCGCGATTACCCTCCGGTCGAGGAGCTGGACCGCGTGGCCCGCGCGCTTGCGGGGGAATATCAGCCGCCCGAAGCGCTGCTGGAGCGCCTGAAGCTGGACCCTGAGACCCTGAGCCGGGCCATCGACAAGCTAGCCTCCCAGGGAGCGGCCCAGATCGCCCTCGACGGCAGCGTTCGTCTCACCGGCGTCTCCGGCTGGCATGCGGGTTACAGCGCCCAGCTGGCCCATCGCCGCGCCCAGCTGGACAGCATGATCGCCTTTGCGGAGACGGCGCAGTGCCGCATGTCCGCTTTGGTCCGCCATTTTGGAGACAGCGCCGGCGCCAGCCGCCTCTGCGGGCACTGCGACTTCTGCGCACCGCAGGCAACGGTAGCGCGCAAATTTGTCGAACCCACCCCCGCTCAGGAGCGCGACCTCCGCGCCATTTTGCGCACTCTGGAAAGCGGACCCCGCGGCATCACCCGGCTGGTTACCGAATCCGGGTTGTCCGATCGGCAGGCGTGCGACGCGCTGCTCGACGGCCTGGCCCGCGCCGGTCTTGTCACCATCGCGTCGGATACATTCACCAATTCCGAGGGGCGGGAGGTCGCCTGGCGCAAAATCGCGCTGACCGCTGAGGGCTACACGGCGGTTACCGGCCCACTCGGCGTCCTTCTTCCCGACGAACCGGGGCCCGTATCCGCCAAAAAGACTTCCAAAGCCGGGAAAAGCCGTTCCGCGCCGGGGGAATCCGATCCGGCTGCCCTGACGCCGGCCCAGGCCGAGCTGGAATCGCGCCTGCGCGTCTGGCGCAGGGACGAGGCTGCCAAAGCCGGCAAACCAGCCTTTTTCGTCCTCACGGATGCCGCTCTGCGCGCCGTGGCATCCAGGGCGCCCCGCACCATTCCGCAGCTCCTGGAGGTTGCCGGTATTGGTCCACGGAAGGCCGATACTTACGGGGCGGCCATCTGTGCCCTCTGCCGCGATCAACCGCGGGCGTGATACCCTGGAGGCGACTGGTGGGGGAGGGAATTCCGTCTCTCTCCGCCGCTTTATATGGACGAAATGGCAGCTGGTAACGATTTTTCCCCATCCTCTGCTCACAGAGGGCCGCCGGCTGCGTCTGTTTCTATGCAGCCCCCTGCAACCCACGCGACAGGAGCCCCAATGCCTGCTGATGCGCTTCGATTTCTTTCCCCGAGCAGCCCTCGCATACAATCCTCGCGTATGGCCACCCGCACGTCAGGCCCGATTCGCGAAAATCTGCACGAAACCGATCTGATTCGCGAAGCTCAGGCAGGTTCCCGCACAGCCTTTGACACGCTCGTGCGTCAATATGATCAGGCGGTGCTGAGGCTGGCCATGCACCTGACCGGATCCGAGCAGGACGCGCAGGATATTCAGCAGGAAGCGTTCCTGAAGGCCTACCGGTACCTCGGCAACTTCCGCTTCGAGTGTTCGTTTTATACGTGGATCTACCGGATCGTCACCAACCTGTGCCTCGATCATCTGCGCCGCCGCAAGGCCCGCCGCGAGGACCAGGCGGTGGTGATCGACTCCTCCGGCGAGGAGATGGATCTGCTCACCAATGTCTGCGACGACCGGGCCGGAGCGAATCCCGCCCGCGAGCTGGAAAGGAAGTATCTGGGGCAGCGGATTATGCTCGCGCTCGACGACCTGACACCCCGCGAACGGATGGTTTTCGAGCTGAAGCATTACCAGGGCCTGCGGCTCCGGACGATCGGCGAAATGCTGAACACTACGGAAGAAACGGCGAAGAATACCCTCTTCCGCGCAACCAAGAAACTACGGGCAAAGCTGGCCGAACTGCGTTAGACAGGGCCACGGGACCAACACGGGCGTACGACCCGGAATCGAATTTTCAGAGGCAAGTGAGGCATCGACTCCGTCATGAACTGCGAACTGGCACAGGAAGACATCGTCCTGGCCTCGTACGGTGAGCTCCCAGACGAACGCGTCCATCAACTCGAGCAGCACCTTGCGGAATGCGCAGGCTGCCGTGCGGACATGGAAGCCGTGTCGGCGCTGCAGAAGGCGCTGGAGGCCGCACCGGTTGCCGAGCCTTCTCCGAGCCTGCTGGCTCGCACGCGGCTCCGCCTGGACGAGGCGCTCGACGAAATGCCGCATGGCGGATTCCTTCTCCGCCGCTGGCAGAGCTTCCGTCGCGGCGTCTCCAGCCTGGGGCATGCTCCGGTCATGGCTTCCGCCCTGCTGGTCTTTGGTTTCGCCGGTGGCGTGTTTGGCGGCTACCACGTAGCCCTTCGCCACCTTGCCGCCGTGCATCCCGGAACCGTTCAGGATGCTGCGACCACCGTTCCCGTTCTTGCCAGGCTCAGCGATGCTCAGGTGGCCGGCATCAGCAATATCACGGTAGACCCCGAATCCCAGAGCATCGAAGTTAGCTTCGATCGGCTGGTTCCGGAAACAGTGTTTGGCACCGTTGCCGATCCGCAGATCCGGAAGCTGCTGGTGCTGGGCACGGTCAGCCGCGCCAACCCCACTGTCCACGACACCTCCGTCTCTCTGCTGGCCAGAGAATGCCACGACCGCCGCGAATGTGCCGGCGGCCCCGTCCGGGACGCTCTGATGGCTGCGCTTCGCTACGACAAGGATGCGGCCGTCCGGCTGAAGGCGCTCTTTGGCCTGGAACCCTACATCACGGTCGATACCCGCGTCCGCGATGCGGTACTGGAAGCGCTGCTCAACGATCCCAATGCCGGCATTCGCTCCCAGGCGATCACCCTTCTGGCTCCGGTGGATGCCGACTCCAGCGTGCGCGACGTCCTGCAGACGGTCGCCACCCAGGACAACGACGCTTCTATCCGCAATATCTCCCGCCAGTTCCTGGAACAGGTTTCGCAGATGCAGATTCAGTAACGCCGCCCGCACGGTTTTCCGCACAGTGGAAACCCTGCGGGTTGCGGTTGACCAGCGGCATTTGTTGTTCGTCAGACATGCAGGCAGAAAAAGGCCAGTTCTCTATGATCTATTGTCCACGGCCGTTCATGAAGCGTGTTTCTGCCGCGGTGCTTGCCGGTTCGCTTGTCGTGGCGCCGCACCTCCTGGCCGAACAGCATCTCCCCGTTTTTTCCCATGATCAGCCGATCCTCGCGCATTCCCAGGGCTACCTCGGCGTGGACGTCCGCGACATCGGCACCGCGCGAGCTTCCCAGCTGCACCTGAAAAGTACACGCGGTGCGGAAATCGTGACCGTGGACCACGACGCTCCGGCCGCCAGGGCCGGTCTGCGCATCCACGATGTCATTCTCGAGATGAACGGCCAGATCATCGAGGGCGAAGCCCAGATGAGCCACATGATGCGCCAGATGCCTGCCGGGCGCGTTATCACTCTGGTGATCAGCCGCGATGGCCAGCAGAAGACCCTTTCCGTGCGCCTCGCCAATAAGGCAACCATCGAGGCCGAGGCGTGGTCGAAGCATATTCCCGTTCCCGAACCACCCAATTACGGCAGCAATTTCGCGCTTCCCAGTTCAGGCTCTCCCTTCGG
>JBKICP010000049.1:0-6805 GCA_046567085.1 Acidobacteriota bacterium | reverse complement strand
GGAACAGCTGGAACCACTTTGCCGGCCGCGTGAATGACGCCGACGTTCGCGCCGCCGCCGACGCCATCGTCTCCAGCGGCATGCGCGACGCCGGATATATCTACGTGAACATCGACGATACGTGGGAAGGACAGCGCGACGCAGAGGGCAACATCCAGACGAACGAGAAGTTTCCCGACATGAAGGCGCTGGCGGATTACGTCCACTCCAAGGGGTTGAAGCTCGGGATCTATTCCGGGCCGGGTCCGAAGACGTGCGCGCAATATCCGGCGAGCTATGGGCACGAAGAGCAGGACGCCGCGACCTATGCGAAGTGGGGCATCGACTACCTGAAGTACGACCTGTGCAGCTATCGGCAGATCATGCGCGAGCAGGCTCCGCACGATCAGGCGAAGCAGATGCAGATGATGCACGAGGCTTACGAGAAAATGCATCAGGCTCTGCTGAAAACGGGGCGTCCGATCGTGTACAGCCTTTGCCAATACGGATGGGACGATGTGTGGAAGTGGGGTCCGCAGGTGGGCGGCAATCTGTGGCGCACCACGGGCGACATCAACGACACGTATCAGCGCATGGCGGACATCGGCTTCGGCCAGCTGGGGCTGGCGAAGTATGCAGGGCCCGGGCACTGGAACGATCCTGACATGCTGGAAGTGGGCAATGGCGGCATGACCGATGACGAATACCGGATGCACATGAGTCTGTGGGCGATCCTGGCCGCGCCCCTGCTGGCGGGCAACGACCTGAGCAAGATGACGCCGGAGACGCTGGCGATCCTGCTGAACAAGGAAGTGATTGCGGTGGACCAGGATCGGCTGGGCAAGCAGGGCGACCGCGCGTCGGCGCTGGGCATGACGGAGATCTGGACGCGGCCGCTGACGGGTGGCGCGCTGGCTGCCGGGCTCTTCAATCGCGACAGCGAGGAGCGTTCGATGACGCTGCACCTGCGCGACGTTGGTTTTTCCGATCACGCGAAACTGCGCGATCTGTGGAAGCATGAGGACGTGAAGGCCAGCAACGGCAGCTACACGGTGACGGTGCCGGCGCACGGCGTGGTGATGCTGCGCATCAGCAAGTAGCCGGCAGACGGGCCGCTCCGGGTCTGGCTGTGCAGGCCCGGAGCGGGCTCTCGCCGAGAGCCGCGTAAAATAAGCCTTACGCCGCTCATGAATCCGACTCCCCTGAAAAATTCTGCCGCTTCTTCTTCGTCTTCATCGCTGTTGCGCGAACAGACCCTGGATGCTTTCCGCCGCTGGGGCTATCTCCAGGCGAACCTCGATCCGCTGGGGCAGTATCTGCAGCCGCTGCCGGTGCCTGAACTCGAACTGGACAACGAGTTTGTTGCGGAAGCGCGGCGCTGGTACGGGTCGACGATCGGCGCGGAGTTCATGCACATCGCCTCGCGGGAGGCGCGGGCGTGGATCGCCGAACGGCTGGAGGCCGAGGCGCCGCCGCCCGATCCGCATCACATGCTGGATCTGCTGGCACGGGCCGATCTGTTCGAGCAGGTGATTCAGTCGCGCTATCTGGGGACGAAGCGGTTTTCCCTTGAAGGCGTCACGGCGCTGATTCCCTTCCTCGATGAGCTGCTGAACCGCGCGGCGGAGCTCGGCGGGCAGCGAGCGATCATGGGCATGAGCCATCGCGGCCGGCTGAGCGTGATGGTGAACACGTTCGGCAAATCGCCGGCGGATATCTTTGCGAAGTTTGAGGATGTAGATCCGCGCAGCATTCTGGGCGGGGGCGATGTGAAGTATCACGTCGGTGCGACGGGGACGTTTGCGGCGCGCAACGGCGGGGCGATGGCGTTGCATCTGGTATCGAACCCGAGCCACCTGGAGGCGGTCGATCCGGTGGCGATGGGGCGTACGCGCGCGCGGCAGGATCGAGTGGGAGCGGAGGGCGTGGATCGCGTGCTGCCGATTGTGATCCACGGCGATGCGGCGTTTGCCGGACAGGGGATCTGGGCGGAGACACTGAACCTTGCGGGGATCGATGGCTACTCGGTCGGCGGCGGGATCCATATCGTCGTGAATAATCTGATTGGCTTTACCGCCGAGCCGGAGGAATCGAACTCGACGCGGTTCTCGACGGATCTGGCGAAGCGGTTGCCGATTCCGGTCTTTCATGTGAACGCGGAAGATCCTGCGGCAGTGGTGAGGGTTGCCGCGCTGGCCGCGGAGTATCGGTATCGGTTCCATACGGATGTCGTGGTGGATCTGATCGGATATCGGCGGCACGGGCACAGCGAAGTGGACGATCCTACGGTGACGCAGCCGCTGCGTTATGCGCGGATCAAGGAGCATCCACCGCTCTACGAGATTTGCGCGAAGCAGGAAGGGCTGGACGCGACTGCGCTGGCCAAACAGCTCCATGATGAATTCGATGAGGCGCAGAAGAAGGCCAAGGCTGCCAGGAAGAAGCCCCGGCTGGTGGATATGCCGGAGTACTGGAGCCCGTATCAGGGTGGGGCGTGGAGTCCGGAGGTTGAAGTGGATACCGGCCTGGATGCGGATGCGGTTCGGGCGATTGCACAGAAGCTGACGACGTATCCGGAGAGCTTCCATATTCACCCAAAGATCAAAAAGCTGCTGGAGCAGCGAGCCGCGATGGGCCAGGGCAAGCAGCCCTTCGATTACGGGATGGCGGAGGCGGTGGCGTTTGGGTCGCTGCTGCTGGAGGGCACGCCGGTTCGGCTGAGCGGGCAGGACTCGCAGCGCGGGACGTTCAACCAGCGGCATTCGGTGCTGATCGACATTGAGAACGAGCAGCATTGGGTACCGCTGAATCATCTGGATCCGAATCAGGCGAACTTCAGCGTGTACAACTCGATCCTCTCCGAGGCGGGCGTGCTTGGATTTGAATACGGCTACAGCCGCGATTATCCGGAGGCGCTGGTGCTGTGGGAGGCGCAGTTCGGCGATTTTGCGAACGGGGCGCAGATCGTGATCGATCAGTTCATCGCCGCGGCGGAAGACAAGTGGGGATTGCTGAGCGGGGTGACGCTGCTGCTGCCGCACGGGTATGAGGGGCAGGGTCCGGAGCACTCCAGCGCGCGCATGGAGCGGTATCTGCAGTTGGCGGCGCGGGATAACATCCAGATCTGCCAGCCGTCGAATGCGGCGCAGTATTTCCATCTGCTGCGACGGCAGGCGCTGCGGAAGTGGCGGAAGCCGCTGGTGGTGTTCACGCCGAAGAGCATGCTGCGGCATCCGGATGCGCTGTCACCGATGGCGGATCTGTCGCGGGCGCGGTTTCTGCCGGTTGTGCCGGATACGGAGGCTCAGAATGCCTCGCGCATCCTGATAGCGACGGGGAAGATCGGGCATGAGCTGCGCGTGGAGCGCGCGAAGCGGAAGGAGACGGGCACGGCGATTCTGTTTCTGGATCAGCTTTATCCCTGGCCGGAGGCGGAGCTGAAGGCGGCGATTGCGGCGCATCCGAATGCGCGGGAGATTGTGTGGGTGCAGGAGGAGCCGGCGAATATGGGGGCTTTCTCGTACGCGATGCCTCGTTTGCGGCGGCTGGCCGGGGATCGGCAGGTGCTCAGCGTGAAGCGCTCGGCGGCGGCGAGTCCGGCGACGGGGTCGGCGAAGGCGCATGAGATGGAGCAGAAGACGCTGATCGATCTGGCGCTGAAGAGCGGCCGGTAGCCAGTAGCCTGTGGCCTGTGGCCGGTAGCCAGTAGCCGGTCGCTTGTCGGCGGCGGGGTAAGATCGGTTGGTGCATTCTGTTGACTGGCTGCTTGAACCCGACGTCGATCCGTCGATTCGCTGGCAGGCGATGCGCGATCTTACCGAGGCTTCGCCGGGAGAGATTGCGGCGGAGCGGGCTCGGGTTGCACGCGTGGGCCTGGGCGCGGCAATTCTGGCTGCGCAGCATGAAGATGGCGCGTGGCGGCGCGGCGAGTCTCCCGCGTGGCTGACGACGCTCTTCACGCTGCAGCTGCTGCGGTCTACGGGTGTTGATCCGGAGGATGCGGCGGTGCGGGCCGCACTGGTGCGTGCCGAGACGAACCTGCGCTGGAGCGACTACGAGAACTGCTGGGATGTGCGGTCGCCGGAGTTCGGCGGCAATCCGTTCTTCGAAGGTGAGGAGGAGCCGTGCATCAATGGCGGCGTTCTCGCGTTCGGGGCGTACTTTGGGCATCCGAATGAGCGGCTGGCGCGGAGGCTGCTGAGCGAGCAGCTTGAGGACGGCGGCTGGAATTGCGAGGCTCCGAAGATGAGCCGGGTCTCGTCGTTCCACACGACGATCTGCGTGCTGGAGGGATTGCTCGAATACGAGCGCGCGGCTGGGGCGGTGCCCGCGCTGGTGCCGCAGGTGAAGGCGGCCCGACGGCGTGGCGAGGAGTATTTGCTGGAGCGGCGTTTGTTTCGGCGGCGGTCGACGGGCGAGGTGATTGATCCGGCGTTTCTAACGTTCGGTTTCCCGTCGCGGTATGCGTACGACGTTTTGCGGGCGATGGATTCTTTCAGGGCGGCCGGTTCCCTGCCCGATTCGAGAATGGCTGAGGCAATCGCGGTGGTGGAGCAGCGTCGGCAGGCGGATGGGCGGTGGCTGCTCGATCGCTCGCACAACGAGGCTATAGCTGTGGAGCTGGGAGAAGCGGTGGGCGAGCCGAGCCGGTGGATTACGCTGCGGGCACTGCGGGTGCTGCAGTGGTGGGAGAAACATTCGTGAGACACGGCCGCCCCAGCGAAACATGGTTTCGCCGGGGCCCCGGCTGCCCACCCTCGCGCCCTGGCGTTTCCTCGCTTGCGAGGAAATGCCACCGGGATCCGGGCTGATAGCCCGGCAAAAACAGAAGAGGCCGGGCTTTCGCCCGGCCTTATAGTTGGCGCTTAGCTGTTCCGGTCGTGCCAGTGCATTTCCCAGCCGAGGTAGCGGGTTGCCGCTTCGTAGACCGGGCTGGCTACGTTGGAAAAGTTGGCCGCGACGTGATGCTCGTAGCCCTGCTCGCAGATTTCGTGCAGGAGCTTCTGCAGGTTGGGAATTTTCGCCACGCCTGCGCCACCGAAGGTCTCCAGTGGATCGTTGGTGAACTCGCCTTCGCCCACGTAGCCGCGGATCTTGCCCTTGTAGTCGTCGGTGGAGAAGCGCACGTAGCTCATGGGTCCGGCTTTGACGCGGCCAACACAGGTGCCGAAGGTGTTCTCCTTGCCGACGGTGCCGGCGATGATGGCCTGGAAGTCCATGACGACATCGGCAAAGAAGTGCTTCGGCAGGTTGGAGCAGTGGAAGCAGACGCACTTGTTTTCGTCGTCGCCGTAGTTGTTGTTCCAGTCGAGCAGGGCGCTGGGGGTCTGGCTGGCGAGGGCGAGGGCGTGCATGGAGACGGTGCCCATGACGTCGGTCTCGCAGGCGGCGGGCAGCAGGCTTTCGCTCATCATGGACATGACGGTGCACGGGACGACGCCGAAGTTCTCTTCGAGCGAGGTCCAGCACTGGACGGCGCTGACGGTGCAGTGGGTGTCCTTCATGAAGCGCTCGATGGCGACGCCGAGCTTGGCCATTTTCAGGAGGGCGGCCGGAGCGATGCCGGTGGTGGGCACGTAGGCCTGGATGGCGTCCAGTTTGGATTTGACGTCCTTCTCGTCGTCCTTCATGCGGCCGATGGAGCCGAAGATGTCGGAGAGGTCGAGGGTGACGACGGAGATGCCGTAGCGCTCGAGGAGTTTTTCGCTGTAGCGGACGGTATTGAAGGCCTGGGGGCGAGCGCCGATGGCGCCGATGCGCAGTTTCTTCAGGCCGTTGGTGACGCGGCAGACCTTTGAGAACCAGTCCAGATCTTTGCCGAACTCGGGCGAGTTGGGCTGGACGGTGTGCTTCGCGGTAATCGAGTATTTAATCCCGTACTGCATGAGGTTGTTGCAGGCCGACATTTTGCCGCAGAAGCTGTCGCGGCGGTCGCTGATCTTCATGTCGTCGCGGCGGTCGGGCGTGGCCTGCACGAGGACGGGCACGTCGAGCTTCGAGTAGCGGATGGAGTCGGCAATGCCGCGCTCGTCGCCGAAGTTGGGGAGGGTGACGATGAGGCCGTCGATTTCGTCGCGATGGGCGCGGAAGAGGTCGCCGCATTTGATCGCGTCGTCATGGGTTTCGACGGAGCCGAACTTGGTCTGCTCCGGGGTGAGCGCGATGGTTTTGATGCCGGCCTTGCCGAGCACAGACAGGATTTCTTCGCGGCCTTCTTTGGCCAGATGGTCCGGGAAGAATCCCCGGTTTCCGACAATTACTCCGAACGTGAGTTGCTTAGTCATAAATGCATTTCCTCAAGAAGAAACTCGGTTGGGTCAGGGCCGCCCTACGGGCGGAATTTGACCGTATAGAAGATTCCACCCACCAGCATGAGTGCGCCCCACCAGATCGGTGCGTGCAGCTGATAGAGGGCCGGCGGATTTGCAGGAGTATGGACAAGCTCCCACAGTCCTGCGCCGGTGATGAGAACCCCGTAGACCAGGAACATCACCCCGGCAAAAAACCAGATGGACATCGTCTTCTGCATGCGGCCTCCCTACCAGAAAATAATGTTGCCTGCGATAAAGCACACAATCACGATGGCAGCCCAGAACCAGTGATTCCTGTAGAACGCCACGGTTTCGGCTTTGGGCAGGTTCGTGGCCGAATAGGCGAGGCCGTTGAGTTCCTCGACGGGGCGAGGTTTGGTGACCAGGCTTACGAGGACGCAGACCAGCACGGAAACCGTGAAGGACCACATGGCCCGCGACATATTCTCGGCCATCGGCTTGGCATCGGGCGAGAAGGCCACAATGGAGAGCGCCTTCTGGCCGCCGAGATGGGT